>CALWGN010000139.1 GCA_944380055.1 uncultured Lachnospiraceae bacterium | reverse complement strand
AAAAATGTTCTCCATCATGAGAAATATCTGGTGCCCAATATCCTCTGCCACTTTCTAATCCTTCTAACATAGACCATTCTAAATCTGTAATGGCATGGCCAATGATTTCCCAATGAACCAAATCTTTGGAATGAGAAATTGGAATACATGGAAAATAAGTAAATGAAGAATTTACCATATAATAATCTTCTCCCACTCTTACAATGGAAGGGTCTGGAAATGCTCCTGTACGAATTGGATTATGATACATTTTTTCATAAGGTGCACCTACATATTGCTCAAAATATTCAATAATATTGGTATTATTTGATTCTACCGCTAATTGATATGGTGTTATTCTATTAATATCCCCTTCTAGTGGATCCATTCCAACTTGCTCTGTTAAATATACGACCATTTCAACATCGTCTATATTATTTTCTGCTGCATAATGAAGAATTCCTCGTTCTCTATGATCTCTCATGTTTAAACTATATTTTGAATATTCTACTAGACGCTTTACCATAGAAGTGTTACCTTCTTTTGCTGTTAAAAATAGCGGATCAATCCTATCTTCTTCTCTATTTTCTTCTAGCAATGGTTCATAATGAACATAGCTGACACTCATATAGCCTTCACTTGCTTTTGGATTTTTATGTACACAATAAAGAGCTGTTTTTGCTCCTGTCCACATTGCTTTTCCTGGATAATATGGTGGAGTAATAAAACAATTTAATGTTTTGAAAAATACATTTTTTTCTGCTTCTCTTACTTCATCTATATTTTCTAATAGCCAAGTAGTACCTGTTTTCATATCTTCAAGATTGCTACTACATACAAACATACTACTTCCGTCTCCTCTAAAGACAATTCTCACATAGATTTCATCCATATCTTCTAGCCATTGTTCTTTGCACAATATATTTTCCTTTACTGGTTCCTTGTCTCCTTCAGACATCATATGTTCTATGTATATAACATTTTTATCTTTTCTAAACTGTAATCCAGAATACTGACCACCTAGCATACAAACGCCACTACGACCTTGTTCTGGTAAATGGGATATGTCTAGCTTTGTTTCCATTATAAAAGATGGACAAGTGATTTTTTGAGTTAAAATATTACCACATTGCCATAAAATTGGATATTCTATATCCGTAGCATTTACACAATGTAGACGCAATGTATTATTTTCTAATGAATAATATTCTTCCTTTTTATTTGCCATCCATTGCCATTGTAATCCTAACTTGTTATCAATAAAATCATCACTTGTTTCAGGCTCATAAGGTGTTACCATTGGACAACCTGATGGCTTCTTATATACAGTTGCTGGCTCTCCTGTTAATCCATTTACATGAATACCAATTACAGGCCAGCCCTCTTTCCATTCTACTTTTTGTAAATGGCAAATTCGCCCATATACTCCTCTATCCTGAAAATGCATAAACCATTCTTCTCCATCAGGAGTATCTACAAGTCCACCTTGATGTGGTCCATTAATATAGGATTTTCCCTGATGCATTACAATTTGTTCCTCATATGGTCCATAAATATCTTTGGAACGAAGTGCCGTTTGCCAACCAGTTTTTACGCCTCCTGCTGGTGCTAATATGTAAATATATCCATTTCTTATATATACTTTTGTACCTTCAATTGTTGGTTGTGTCTCATTTCCATCAAATATAAATCTATCTTCTGAAAGCACCTTGGTACAATCTGGTGTCATTTCAAAAGCTCCTAAAATACTCTTAAATCCGATTCTGCTTTTTGCATACCCATGAACTACATAAGCTTTTCCGTCTTCTGTCCACACTGGACATGGATCAATAAATCCTTTTGCCTCTCTTAAACAAGTAAGAGGGCTCCACTCTCCATATGGGTCTTCTGTATAGGTAACAAAAATCCCTTCATCTGGTAATCCTACAAAAATCCAAAACTTTCCATCATGATAACGGATACTTGGCGCCCAAATCCCGCATCCATGTCTTGGCTTATCATAGCTTTCATGTGGAATTTCATCTTTTATTGCATAATTAATAAGCTCCCAGTTAATTAAATCTTTGGATGCTAAAATTGGCAGCCCTGGTACAACACTAAAACTTGATGCTGTCATATAAAATGTATCATCTACTCGGATTACATCTGGATCAGAATAATCGGTAAATAATACTGGATTACGAAAATAACCATCCCCCAAGTCTGATTTCCATAAACGATTTGTATTCACTTTATTACCTCCTATTAGTTGTGTAATTCATATTATTGCCACTTATATACTACAACTATTATACTAAAAACCATTTTACTTTTATTATATCAAGTTGCATATTTATGTTTCTACCCAAAAGTTGACTACTCTATGGCACTTTCTTGTCTTTTTTGAATTTATACTATTTTTATGATATAGAAAAGTTCGCCTTTCCTGTATCATAAAAAGAACTCGCTTTTATCAGATTTTTTCCAATAAAAGCGAGTTCTTTCATGTTTGTTTTGATAGTTTATTAAATCTTACTTATTAAATTTTTCATTTAATATATTATTTTGCATTTAATTCTTCAATGATTTGATCCATTCCTAATGCAGCAACTTCCTTTTCATAGTAAGCTAAACCGTCTTCTACAGACATAGCACCAGTTACGATTTTACCAATTACTTCATCCTTTAATACTGTAATATCCGCACTCTTCTTTGTATATGTAGCTGATTCTGGAGTAATTGTTAATTGAGTATATTGTTGATCTAATAATTCATTAGAAGCTGTTACTCTTTCATCGTAATTAATAGTTAAATCTTCTTCTAATTCTGTTAATCTTAAGTATGGAGAGATAAATGCCTTTTCATAGTTTTCTTCTGGCTTATCTGCCTTTGGTAATTGAACTAAAGTAGTTCCTTCCTTTTTATAATGTGTATTTTCTACACCACTTTCAAATAGTAATTGTCCTTCTCCACCATCATGCATATATTCAATGAAATATTTAAATACACCCTCAATATTGTCACAACGACTAGAAATTGCTGTTACTACTGGAACTCTCTTTAAATAAGTTGTTTCTTCAATTGCTGGTAATTGTAATACAGATGCTTCAGGAACATTTGCTTGTAAACGATTTTCTAAACTTGTTGCCCAAGTACCTGTCCAGTAATTAAATACACCTACATCTCCAGCATACCACTTATCACGGCAAGTAGAAGTTGTATTTGTTAATACTTCAAGATCTAATAATCCTTCTGTATATGCATCTTGTAATCTTTGTAATGCATCCTTCATATTATCTTGAGACATACCATCTACCCATTGTCCATCTACTTTTACAAAATCTGGATTTGCATCTTGATAAAATTCTCTTAAATACATAAATGCTTGATCCTTGTATAAGGCTGGCGCTGTCATAGGAATTTTATCTGGATATTTTTCTTTAAATGCTCTTAACATATTGATAAATTCTTCATAGTTTGTTGGAGCTTCTAAACCACATTCATCTAACCAGTCTTGTCTTACATAAGTAATAGTACCTCCACCTTGTTCAAATGGAATACCATAAATCTTTCCATCAATTGTAATTGATTCCATAACTTCTGGATCAATCTTGTCCTTTAAAGATGAATTGTTAAATAATTCTGTTAAGTCTGCAATAGCGCCTTTTCCAGCATATACTGTTAATTTTCCATCACCAATGTTAAATACATCTGGTTCTGTCTTATTTGCATAAGCTAAGTCTAAGTCTGTGTAATATTGGCTTCCAGATCCAGGTCCATTATAATCTAATGTAATACCTGTTAATCGTTCAAACTCAGCTTTCCACTTTTGTGAGTCTTCATCCTTTAATCCAACGTTGATTGCAAATTTAATTGTTTCTGGCTTTTCACCTGAACCAGAACTACCTGTTGAAGTCCCTTTATTAGAACTACATGCTACTAAACTTGCTGACATTGCTGCTACTAACGCAAGAGATGCAACTTTTCTACCCATAAATCTTTTTCTCATTTTAATACTTTTCCTCCAATTTTCTTAATAAATTTATATCTAAGAAATAATATGTTATAAGATGCAAGAAGCAAGTAGTTTCTTGCATCTTTTTTAACATTATCTCAATTAGACCTATTTAACCCTTAACTGCTCCTACAGTAACACCTTTTACAAAATATTTTTGTACAAAAGGATAAATTACTAAGAATGGTGCTACTACAATTACAATAATTGCACTCTTTAACATTTCAGAAGTAAAACCTGCTGTCGCTGGAGTACCTGTTGCAGCATCCATTAAAATAATATTTCTAAGCATAACTTGGAAGTTTTGCTTTAATGGATCTGTAATATAAATTTGGAAATTAAAGAAGTTATTCCACATAGTAACCGCAATAAATAATCCAATAGATGCTAATGCTGGCTTTGATAGTGGTAATACAAGTTTTGCAAAAATTCCCATTGGTGTACAACCATCAATTTGTGCTGATTCAAATAGCGCAGTTGGTATTGAATCGAAGAAACTCTTCATAAGAATAATATTATAAGCACTTAATGTTAATGGAAGAATAACTGCTGCATATGTATTTCCTAATCCAATATTTTGGATAGTTAAGTATGTTGGGATTAATCCACCATTAAATAACATTGTAAACATAATCATTTTTGAAACAATTCCACGTCCTGGCATTTCTTTTTGAATTAATACATAAGCACTAACTGTTACTACTAATAAACCAACTACTGTACCTACTAATGTTGTTACTACAGATACAAGCAAAGGACGATATAAAGAAGTTGACTTTGCTATATATTCATATGCGGAAAAATCAAATTCTTTAGGCCATAATGTAATACCTGTGGCTGTTGGATCTACAGAATCTACAACAATCTTAATAACAGGAATTATCATTGCTATCATGAATAAAGTCAAAAATGTAAAAGCGAATATAAGATAACACGCTCTTAATCGATAACCTGGTTTAAAGGAAAATCTATCTTTCATTATAACACTCCCTCTCCATTTACTTTCTTAGACCAAATATTTGTAATATATACTAAAGTTACTGATATTACAGATTTAAATAAACCAGCGGCAGTAGATAAACCATAATCTCCACCTTCAAGACCTGCTCTATATACCCAAGTAGAAATAACGTCTGCTACGTTGTAAACTTGAGAATTGTAAAGAACTAATACTGGTTCAAAAATATTTAAAATCTTTGCTAAATTTAAAATGAATACAACTAAAATAGTACCTTTAATTGCTGGTAATGTTATATTACGAATTCTTTGAATTCTTGTAGCACCATCAATTTTTGCTGCTTCATACATTTCTTGGTCTACACCTGATAATGCTGCAATAAAGATAATTGTTGACCAACCAGTTTCTTTCCATCTATTAATTAATAAGAATACTGGTGTCCACCACTTTTCATCTGCTAAGAAATAAATTGGTTCTCCACCAAATATTTCAATAATATTATTTACTACACCACCTTGTGGAGATAAAAACATTGTAAATAAAGATGCTACTACTACCCAAGATAAAAAGTGTGGTATATAAAGGATAGTTTGTGAAATCTTTTTAAATCTTTTTCCAATTAAATCATCTAGCATAATTGCTAAGCCTACTGAGAAAATCATACTTAAAATAAGATTTAGTAAACTAATTGTAATTGTGTTTCTAAATGATAACCAAAAACGCTTACTAGAAAATAATGTTTGAAAATTTTCTAATCCAATAAAAGTTGGATCTTTGAATGGTGTATATTCAAAAAATGAATATGCTATTCCTATCATAGGAATATAATTAAAAATAATAAACATAATGAATACTGGTAAAAACATAATATAGAACCAACGGTACTTATATATTCTTTTACCTAATGACTTGTTATTAGATAATACTGCTTGATTTGGAGTATTAACTTTTGAACTTTTCATAAAATATTTCCTCCTACGTTATTTCTCGTGTTGAGTCTACTATATACCACTCTCAGAAAAATAGTAAGAGTTACATTTTTAGATTTGGTAGTACAAATTTTAAAGTCAGCTTAATTATCTATTGAATTTACCTATATTTTTTTAAAAAGGAACATATCTTATAATAAAAAGATACAAATTTTAAACATTAATTTTCCTTGATTTTTAGGCAAATTTACTTAAGTTACTTTTTTAACAAAAAGATATCCCCACTTCATATAGAAGTGAGGGTATCTTTTTCTAACACCTTTTTATTCTTGTTCTCTCATAGCTTTTGGAGTAAGTCCTGTAAGTTTTTTAAACGCTCTTCTAAACGATTGAATACTATTATAGCCTACCTGTTCAGATATATCCTGAATGGATATCCTTGTCTCCTTTAGTAATACACACGCCTTTTCTATTCTTTGCTTTTCTACATAATCTGCAAAATTAATACCTGCATGTTCCTTAAATACCATAGAAACATATCCTTCTGAAATATCAAATACCTGTGACATCATTGCTAAACCTAGATTAGAGTTTCCATAATTGTTTTGTACATAACAAATCATTTGGTCTACTAAATGAGCGGATTTGCTCTTTTTTGTCATACAAAGTATATCACATAATTCTTCAATTGCATTTGTTAAACAGGTATAATACTCTTCCTGATTCCATTTTCCATAATGAATAGCAAACTCATTTAATCGCTTTATATGATCTATCATTCTATCTTGACTACCTAAATTTGCCAATGTATTAATAAAATGGGTGTTTAATTTTAAAAATTGATTTCTTGTTAAATGACGAACAATAAAGTTCTCTTCTTGTGAAACTTTTAACAAATTATGTACTTGTTCTCTATCATTTGCACGTATACAATTTTCTAGTCTTTCTTCAAATTGTTCTGGATAATAATATCCTTTTTGTAACTTAGATACATCTTCATATGTTAATAAATGTTCTTTTGTGGACTCTGTTACATGTTCAAGGGCTAATCTTGCTTCTTCTGTACTTCTCCACAAATTAATAATATCTGTACACTTAGAAGCAGCACCCCAAAATGGCTGGATTTCTCCTTTTTCTTTTAAATGCTGATTTATTTTCTTTACTAAATCATGTACGGAACTATTATCATCTTTTTTATATACAACAACTGTTGTTAAATAATTAATTTCATATAACCAAACATGGCTTCCAATAAGCTCTTTTAATAGATTTTGTATATAGCAAGAAATAATTCTTGCCTCTTCAATTGTTTGAGAATCTGCATCATAAAAATCTACATTATGGAAAATACGATAAACAATTACTTGATAGGAATTTGAATCTATATCAAAATTAACCCTTTGTTGCAAACTTTGTAATTCACTATCACCGATTACTTCACCTCTAATTAGCTTTCCTAATAAAGCTAATTCTAACAATGGTTTTTCTCTTTCTAATACTTCTAATATATATTCTTGCCCATTTACAAGCTTTTGAGCTACACTACCAATATTCTCAAGGGTATATGGTTGTTTCTTCTCTTCAGAGTATGTGTTGAAAAACTCATTAATAACTTTACCTTTTCTTTTACTTTCATAGACAACAATAACTAGGCCTCCTATTAATGCTAATACTATAAGGAAACCATCTAAATAGATTAATTGATTTAATTCTTTCATTGCATCATTTTTAGGAACTATTTTCACTAAATACATTCCTGATATATCTGCTTTTTTATATATAATAAATTGTCCATTTTCAAACAATATTCCATTGTTTTGATTCATATCCTCAACTAGATTTTTTCCTAGTATATTTTCTTGATTTAGCGAATAATATAAATCTCCTTGTTCATTTACTAAAAAAACGTTTCCTTTTTCTTCTATTAGCATTGCTTCCATGCATTGTTTCAACTCAATCATATCAAAGTTACAAATAATAGCACCTTTATGATTGTCCATTGGAACAATATATTGCAATACATTATTGCTATAATATAACGTTGGTTGTCCATTGGAACCAGAATAAATATTTAACCACTCACTATATTCTAACTGAGTATTATTACTTTTCCATTTGTAATAAAAATCCGTCTTATAATATCCATAATTGGAATTAAAATAAGAATTATTATCTAAAAATACGATATCAATATTTTCTAAAAATCTAGTTCCTCGAAACTTTACAAATCCTTGTATATGCTCTAACAACTCTTTACATTTCCAAAAAAACTGTTCATTATCTACATCTGTCCATCTAGAAAATTCTACCACATCATTATCATTGGAAATTTGTAATGCCAGAGTATGTATATATGTCATCTCTCTATCTAACAATTCGCTTGTATATTCCATCATTTGAAAATTTGAAGATTCAATAGATTTTTCTATTGTTTGTAATGATATATAGGTCCCATAAACACATATAATTAATGGAATAATCAGTACTACTAAATAAGAAACTGCAAATCGTATGATAGCATTATATGTATATAACTGCTTTAATTTTTTCATTATACTTTCCTCTACAATACAAATAATTATCGCTTTATCATATGTATATTTTTATGCAATAGTTATTGTAATGCCTCTTTTTCAATTAGTTCGCTATATTCCCCACCTAATTCTAATAAGCTTTCAGCAACTAACTTGCCCATAACCATTGCACCTTCGTATTGAAAATGTGTATTGTCCAAAAGTCCATTACAGTATGCTTCTTTTTCATAGATTCCTGCATCAAATATCATATACCATTTTTTTGATGCTTCATCTCCTGTTTCAGAAACTAATTGTTCTGATTTTTTATTTAAATCAATAAGAGAAACATTTTCCTCTACTGCAACTTCCCTCATAGCTCTTGGATATTCTCCATGACTAGGTATAAACTCTCCATTTTCATTAAAATGTCTTCTTGAAGCTGGTGTTATAAGTACTGGTGTTGCATTATGGTTTCTTGCTACCTGAATATATTTTTTTAAGTTTTCTTTAAATGTTGTATCTGGTTCTGTTCTTCTCTCTTCGTCTGGCTTACTATCGTTATGCCCAAATTGTATAAAGAAATAATCTCCTTCTGATAATTCTTTATCAATCAATGCTAGATGACCTTCCTCAATAAAGCTTTTTGTACTTCTTCCATTTTGAGCATAGTTATATACTTGTACTTCTCTTTTAAAGTAACGATTCATAACTTGTCCAATACCGGTTTGTGGATATGTATTATAAAAATTTTGCTTTACTGTAGAATCTCCTGCCCAAAAAATACGAATTTCTTTCATTATACGTCCTCCCTTAGCTGTTAACACTAATTTCCTTGTTATAGGTTCTTTGTTCTATTGTTAATGGATTGTTCCACCAATTGTCTTAATATCTATTTCATTTTCTATAATTGCTTTAATTGCTTCTGTAATTCCTTGTACAATTACTTCTAATGACATACTAGGAATACCTTTTTTCTCAATAACTTGTTCAGGTAAATATGGAATGTGAATAAAGCCACTTTTCTTTCCATTATATTTTGTTTCTATCAAATGTCTTACTCCATAGGTAACATGATTACACACAAAAGTTCCTGCTGTATTAGATACAGAAGCAGGAATTTTAGATAACCTTATTTTTTCTACTACTGCCTTTATCGGTATATTCACAAAATATGCATCTGGTCCATCTTCGTATATTTTTTCATCAATTATCTGTTGCCCTTCATTGTCACGAATTGAAAAATCATTAATATTAATCCCTATTCTCTCTACTGTAATATCACTTCTTCCACCCGCTTGCCCAATAGACAATATAACATCTGGGTCGTATCTTTTAATTGCTTCTTCAATTACTTGTAATGACTTGTAGCATACAGTTGGAATTTCTAGCTTTATAATAGTGGCTCCTAAAATTTCCTCATCTAATTCTTTTACCACCTCTATAGCAGGATTAATTGATTCTCCCCCAAATGGATCAAATCCTGTAACTAATATTTTCATTCTATCCTCCTATTCCAAAGTAGTGTCCCATACATTTTATCACATTTTTGTATATTTTCCACTATTTTTTTATTATAGTTTTTTTCTATTCATATATTCTACCATACTTTTAATAATATTTCATTATTTTTTTATCAATATAATAAAAGAACGTGTAAATTTATGACTAACTATATATATAATTATTAATACAGACTTCTTTTCTATTTATACATAAAGAATTATTATTTAATCAAAAATGTCTCTTTTCATAGGTTCTTTTCTAATTAAAAAGTTAATTATTAAATTATTTTCTTAACTACTGAAATTAAAGTATCAAAAGGGTAGTCTTAAAAATTATAGCAATCATTTGAACAAATAGTGAATATCACAACTGTCTATATAAAACACATTTTTATCAGACAGTTTTATATTATATAGAAAACTTCTTTGTGCAAATTACTACTGTAACCTTTGACTACCCTTTTGATATTCTTTATAATATCTTTATTTCTATTTTTATTGGGAAAATAATTACCTATTGTCCACCTTTTCTGGATACATATCATGTTGCTCTAAACGTTTTCTTGCAACCTTTTCCCAACGTGTTCCTGGTTTTCCATAATTAGCATATGGATCAATAGAAATACCACCTCTTGGAGTGAATTTTCCCCATACTTCAATATATTTTGGGTCCATAAGCTTAATTAAATCCTTCATAATAATATTAATACAGTCTTCATGAAAATCTCCATGATTTCTAAAACTAAATAAATATAGTTTTAGTGATTTACTTTCTACCATTTTTTCTGCTGGAACATAAGAAATAATAATATTAGCAAAATCTGGTTGTCCAGTAATTGGGCAAAGACTTGTAAACTCTGGGCAATTAAATTTTACAAAATAGTCGTTATCTGGATGTTTGTTAATAAATGTTTCTAACACTTCTGGTGCATAATTATCTGGATATTTTGTTCCTTGATTTCCTAATAAAGTAAGTTCTCCTACTTCTTCCTCATTTCTTCCACCTAATGGTCTCTTATTTTCTTTGCTCATAAATATCTACCTCTTTTTTCTTTTATTAAATGTATTTTAATAATGGGTCTGCTACTCCATTTTCATTAAATGCTTTTTCTCTATCAATACAAGTTCCACATATTCTACAAGGAGTTTCCCCTCCTTCGTAACAACTCCAGGTTAATTTATATGGAACATTTAATTCCAAGCCTTTTTTTACAATATCAGCTTTTTTCCATGTAACAAATGGTGCTTCTACCTTTAACTGATTACCACTTCCTATATAAATAGCATCATTAATGGCATTGTTAAATGCTTCACTACAATCTGGATAAGCACTTCCTGCTGCATCATCACTATGTGCTCCATAATAAATAATAGAACATCCTTTTGATAATGCTATACTTGCTGCTGAAGATAAAAATAATCCATTTCTAAAGGGTACATAAGTAGAAACAGGACTATCCTTTGACTCTTTTAATTGCTCTGCATACGAATGCTTTGGGATTTCCTTTTTTGAATGAGATAATAATGAACAATCGCTATATGTAAATATTTTTTGTAAATCTAAACTTAAATGCTCTACGTTATAAAATTTTGTTATATTTTTTGCTGCTTCTATTTCTTTTGTATGTTTTTGTCCATAAGAAATAGATAATGCGACTACATTGTCACTTCCATATAAATCTACTGCCATACCAAGACAAGTAGTGCTATCCACTCCACCACTAAATAACACTAATGCTTTTGTTTGTTTATTCATAGTGATTTCCTTTCTATTCATACGTTGTTATTTGTTTTTTCACCTTTTTCTAGCATATTTTCTAGCTTAATACATTAGTTAAGGCTAATATATAGCAAATGTTATTTGTTATTTTTTATTTTTTACTATTTTAATCTCATATAAAGACTTACATCTGTTTTAAACTTTCCTAATAATGTAGAAGTGTGAGTTTTGGTATTAACTTTTTCAATTCCTCTTGCCGTCATACAGCTATGACTTCCTTCTATTAATACTGCAATATCTTCTGAACCTGTAATTTTTTTCATAATGTCTGCAATATCCATACCAATACGCTCTTGTAGCTGTAAACGTCTTCCTACCATATCTGCAATTCTCGCAATTTTGCTAAGCCCAATCACCTTACCATTTGGAATATAGGCAACAGTTACTTTCATATCGTACATAAGTGCAATGTGATGCTCACAATAACTAAATATATCAATATCTTTTACAATAACCATGTCCTTACTGTCTGTTTCATAAGACAGTTCATCTTCAAAAGTTTTATGAAACATTTGTGCAATTTCATCGTTTGTGTAATTCATTCCCTCAAACACTTGCTCATACATATTGGCAACACGTTTTGGTGTTTCTTTTAATCCTTCTCTATCTGGATTATCCCCTAACGCTATTAAAATTCCTCGAATATGCTCTTCTATTGCTTTTTTGTCTATTGCCATATTTTTATTTACACACCTTTCTCATTTGGATCCCAAATAAATTTATGTAATTGTAGTTGCAAATTTACTTTATTCAAATGATGATGTATCATAAAGTTAACTATATCCTTGGGATCAATTTTTCCAAACACTGGACTTATATAAATATTGCATTTTCCAGTTAAATGATATTCCTCTATTACTTGTTTTGCTCGTTGTAAATCATCTACATTTCCAGCTACAAACTTTATTGTATCCTTTTCTTGTAACAATTTAAAATTTGATACGCACATGGATTTTTCCATACGACTACTTGGCAATTTGTAATCCATTGTAAACGTAATACGCTCTGAAATTCCTACAAAATCTTCTAATGATACACTTCCATTTGTTTCTATTTCTACAAATAAATTTGCATCTGTTAATGCTTTTAATAATATGCTTACGTTCCTATTTAATAATGGCTCTCCACCTGTTAGCGTTACATTTTCTACCTTACATTCTAATACATACTGTACGATTTCATTAGCAGTCATTGGGGTAAACTCACAACCTATATCATTTGCCCACCTTGTATCGCAATAGCTACAATTAAGATTACATCCTTGCAATCGAATAAATACTGCAAGCTGTCCTGCTTTTTTTCCTTCTCCATTGATACTTACAAACTTCTCTACTACATGAAATTGATAGCTTTCTTCCAATTCACTCATAATAATCTCCATTTCTTTGTTCTTTTATCCGTAAGTTTCTATGTTTCTTATTACAATATTTCTTTTCTATTCTCCATAAGTAGCACAATTATTTGGCGTTTCATACACCATTACCTCTGAAACTAAATATCCTTTATTCTTTATCCAATCATAAAAATATTTGGAAAAGTTTTCTGCTGTTGGTCGAAATGGAACACAAATCATGCGAAACCCTTCTTCATTTAATGCTTCTATTGTTTTTTCCTTTAAACTTCCCTCTTCATAAATAAAGCTATGGTCGTGAAAATCTACCATTTCTTTTACATCTTTTTTTAAGTCTGAAAAATCTACAATCATACCTCTAAGTTGTCCAGACTGTTCTAATGACTCTTTTTTTATTTTTACTACTACTCTCCATCGATGCCCATGAATGTTACTGCATTTCCCTTCATATCCAAATAAAAAATGAGCAGAATCAAAACTGTGCTCGGTTGTTAAATAATACATACTTTCCTCCATATTTACAGACAGTTTCATTCTACTCGTTTACTCATTGTTTCATATATTGTTGGTTCTTTTCATTTTATACGATAACAAATCAGATAAGTCCGCCTCGAACTCTCTAAATCCCTCAATCCTTGAGGGACTTGCTCCGATTTGTACACCGATGTGCAGTTTCTTTGGTAGCCTTCCTTTATACATCGTGTGCATACTCCTGGTGTTTTTTGTTATATAGGAAAGTAAGAACTTTTCTATATAACAAAAAAGCGAGGCATAAGCCTCGCAAATAAAACCATATAACAAAAATATGATTGCAAGCCCTAGTTTTTTTTATAGACAGGATGGTACGAATGAACTGTCTTATTTAATTTTCATTTGATGCTATGAGTGTAGCATTTTACAATTTAACTGTCAACTTAAAAGTTTATATTTCTTATTTTCCACCTTTACATAGGCAAAATACTTCATGTACAAATAAAGGTATCGCTGATAAAAACAACAATTGTCCCCATTCTCTTATGGAAAGCCTTGCTGTACCAAACAACTGAGTTAAATACGGAATTTCTGTTACAAGTACTTGAAGCCCGATTCCTAGAAAAAAAGCAAGTATCATAGTAGGATTTGCTAAAAGACTATTTTTAAATACAGATTTTTCTGTATTTCTCATCCCTATGGCATGAAACAGCTGAGAAATTCCAAGAACAGTAAATGCATATGTCTGAGAACGAATAAGTACTCCTTCTCTTTGTAATATTTCTGCCATATAAGAAATCGTAACCTCTCTTCCCTCTGCCATTATCTGAGTAATTGGTATCGTTAAGAAAGCAAGCAAACTTAATCCTCCAATTAAGCATCCATAAAAGATAGTACAAGTTAGTCCTCCATGAGCAAATAAGCTTTCTTTTGGATTTCTTGGTTTCCTACTCATTAACATTTTTTTGTCATTTTCATCTACCCCTAAGGCTAATGCTGGCAAGGAATCTGTAATTAAATTAATCCATAAAATATGACTTGCCTTTAGTGGACTTGCAAGCCCTACTAAAATAGCAAAAAACATAGTAATTATCTCTCCAAAATTAGAGGAAAGTAAAAATAATACAGATTTTTTTATATTTTCATAAATACTTCTACCTTCTTCAATGGCTTTTTCAATGGTAGCAAAATTGTCATCGGTTAAAATCATATCGGATGCCTGCTTTGCCACATCTGTTCCATTTTTTCCCATGGCAATACCAATATCTGCACTTTTTAGTGCTGGTGTATCATTTACACCATCACCGGTCATTGCTACTACTTTTCCACTTATTTTATGTGCCTTTATAATTCTTTGTTTATGCTCTGGGGAAACTCTAGCAAATACACTATAACTATTAATATTGTTTTGTAATACTTCATCACTCATTTCATTCATTTGTTCTCCAGTAATGCACTCTTCTCTTTTTCGTGCAATATGAAGTTTCTTTGCAATAGCAAAGGCAGTATCAATATGATCTCCTGTAATCATCACCGTCTTTACACCTGCATCATTAAATATTTTAATAGCCTCTACTGCTTCTTCTCTCTCTGGGTCAATCATTCCAATCAATCCAATAAAAATCAGCTGATTTTCTTCTATATCACTCACATCTTCTTTCATTGCCAAAGCTAATACACGAAGGGCATTTTTTGCCATTTCATCCATTGCATTTTGTATGCTTTTTTTCATTTCAGATGTCATTAAAACAACTTTCCCCTGATACCACACATGAGTGGCACGATTTAAAATCGTATCACATCCACCTTTTGTATAACTAACATTTTTATGTTCTTCCCGATGAAGGGTAGTCATCATTTTTCTTGTAGAATCAAATGGTTTTTCATTGATTCTTGGAATTTGATAATCTAATATTTCCTTTTCCACTCCACAATTTCTTGCCATATGTAAAAGAGCGATTTCTGTTGGGTCACCAATTTCCTCATTTTCTGAAATGGTGGCATCATTACAAAGGGTAAAACCATAAATCAGCTTTTTATTTGTAATATTATTTAACTGCTCTACTGGAAATATCCTTCCATTAAAATAACAAGAAACAACTGTCATTTTGTTTTTTGTAAGGGTTCCTGTTTTATCGCTACATACAACACCTACGCTTCCTAGTGTCTCTACTGATGGTAACTTTCTAATAATTGTATTGATTTTTACCATTCGTGAAACAGATAGCGCTAATACAATAGTAACAATGGCTGGCAGCCCTTCTGGTACTGCTGCTACTGCCAATGATATAGCTGTAATAAGCATTTCTAACATAGGTCTTTTTTGTAGTAAAGCAATTCCAAACAGAGCAATACATAAAACTACTGCAACAATACTTAATAACTTTCCCAAATCAGAAAGTCTTTTTTGAAGTGGTGTCAACTCACTTTTTGCTTCATGTATCATTTTTGCAATTGTTCCAATTTCTGATTTCATTCCTGTGGAAACAACAATTCCCTCTCCTCTTCCATACAACACATTTGTTGTCATAAAGACCATATTTTTTCTATCGCCTAGGGGTAGTTCACTATTTGACACAAATCCTGCATCTTTTTCCACTGGTGTGGATTCTCCAGTAAGTGCTGATTCATCTACTTTTAAATTAGCGCTATCTGTCAGCCTGATATCTGCTGGTACTTGACCTCCCGCTTCTAAATATACAATATCTCCTGGAACTAATTCCTCTGCTTTTATTTCTCTTCTTTTTCCGTTACGCTTTACTATGGCAGTAGGGCTTGTAAGTTTTTTTAGTGCCTCCATTGCCTTTGCTGCTTTTCCCTCCTGAATAACCCCAACTACTGCATTCATAATAATAACAAATAAAATAATACACGTATCCGAAACTTCCTGTAATAGCATAGAAATTCCAGCAGCAACAAATAGGACAAAGATTAAAGGCTCATTTAGTTGCTCTAAAAACATTTCCGCTTTTGTCTTTCTTTTTCCATCTACTAAAATGTTATAACCAAATTGCTTTCGTCTTTGTCCTATTGTTTGTTCGTCTAATCCGCTCTCTATATTTGTTTGAAATTTATGTTCTACTGCACCAATCGTTTTTTGCTCAAACATATTCTCCTCCTATATGCATTTACATTTTCCTTTCAGCTATCACTTATTATTTTACCTAGATAGCCTTTCCCTTCAATGTATGCAAAAGGAAATAGAGCTAGACCTCATTATTTATTATTTATTGTTTATTTCTATTTCTTTTTTCCAATCTTCTGGTAAATAGGTTAATGTATGTTTAATCATTTCTTTTAACATTTCCCTACCTTGTTGTTCATTAATTTTTGCCTTTGTATTAGCATCTTCCATTAAAGCCTTTAATGCTAGACCAAAATCACAAGTAAGAGCTGCCTTTAAAATATCTTCCTGCGTATTAGCATGAGGAGCAACTAAAGGAAGTATTTTTTCTGGCACATCTCCTGCTATTACAGGATGTATATGATTTTTGGAAAATACAGCATTTGTTTCCACTACCGCTTCTTTTGGAAGATTTGCTATTTGTCCCATTGTATTTGGTAAATTAACATTACTAATGCAGCGTTCTAAACCACATAAGGCTTTTATTAATAACACTCCTTCTTCACCAGATGAAGTTAAATCAACCTTTTCTTCCCCTTGTACTAGCTTTCTACTTTTTTCTAAACGCTCTTTTAAATCATTTTTACGATAATCCACTGTTGTTAACCCAAACTTCCAGCTTTTCACTGTTTCAGGGTCATTCAAATATGTATCTCCTGGCATAAATTCAGCCAAATGTCTATCTCCTGCTGCAGCAATATATCCATATGTTTTAAATAAATCAAACTTTACCTTTTCTCTACTTTTAAAGGAATTATTCATCCAGTTATCATCACCTTTTGCATAGCCTTCTTCATAATGTTTATTAATAAATTCTCTATACATAGGAAATAAATCTATCCCTTTATAAGAGCATTCCGTAAACCAAGTGAAATGATTAACTCCTACTACATTGACATGAATATTCTCTCTTTTAATGTCTTTTTCTCCTGTCATTTCTTCTACCATATTGCTAAGTAGCTTTTGTGTCCCAAATACTTCATGGCAACATCCAAATGCTTTAATTTCTGGAAATACATGATATAAAGTTTTAATACATAAGCTCATAGGATTTGTATAATTAATAACCCATGCTTCTGGACAATACTCTTTTATCGCCTCTGCTATTTCTACATACATAGGAATTGTTCTAAGAGCTCTTACAATTCCTCCTGCTCCTGTTGTATCACCTACCGATTGCCAGATTCCATATTTCTCTGGCAAATGAACATCATAATACATTTCATCAAAGGTTCCTGGTAAAATAGAAATAATAACAAAATCTGCTCCTATTAATGCCTCTTTTAATGTGTTTTTCGCTTCATACTTCCATTTTCCAACTACGTCTTCCCTTTCTGATAACTTATTTCCTATGATTTCATTATTTTTTGCTGCATTAAAATCAATATCATATAAAGAAATTTTTCCTGATAGCTTCGGTTCTAAAGCTAAATCTGCCATTAATCTCCATGCCCAACCACGAGAACCTCCTCCTACATAGGCAATATTACAGTTTTCCATTGCTCCATTGTTATAGTTCATAGTTGTTACTCCTTCCCTTGTTTGTCTTATATTATATTGATATTATCATAGCTTTCTATAATATAACATGGAGTATCTTATACTATTTAATTTCATATTTAGTAAAACTACGTATGTTTTACCTAAGATATTGCAATCTTTAAAACCTAATATATAATTTTCTTAATTGAACCTATTAATATTAAAGATAACCGCAATATAAAAACTCCCTTTTATTAGATAGATTATATCTAACAAGAGGGAGTACTATATTCTATATTCTATATTCTATATTTTACTTTTTAATAGCTTTTTAAAATATTTTTCTTATAAACACGCCTTAATCTTTTCAATCATTTCTGCATACTCTTCTTCTGTTAAGTACACCTTGTCTGGGTTCATTTGGAATACTCCACCCCATTCATCTCCACCTTCATACTTTGGTACAAGATGCATATGAAGATGGCAACCTGTATCACCATATGCT
>CALWGN010000138.1 GCA_944380055.1 uncultured Lachnospiraceae bacterium | reverse complement strand
GTAGAAACGTTCAACCTATTATGAACCTATATAAGTATTTATATATTTTCCTATAATATCGTATCATTACATTTTTTCACTGTCAACACGAAGTTTATCCCTCTAATTTTTAGTATATAGTCAATTTTTACTTATAGATTGGGTGGCAAAATATCAGTCTTTGAAATTATACTGTAAATGTTTTATTTAATTTTTATTTTATATTTAATGTCTAATGTAATTTTTTGTAATATTTTTTGTATATATGTCGAAAAAGCCACATGAAACTATTGACGATACAAATGAATTAATGTTATAAACATATAATGAAATACTTTTATTTTGGAGGAAACTATGGCTAACAATTATACCTTTGATAATACGATTCCAATTGCTCCCCTCAAATTAGCTGCATTGGAAAGTTGTACTGATTTTGCTAAACTAGTAAATAATCACATTGTAAACTTCCGTAGAAACGATACAGAAGCATTAAAAAATACTTCTTCTAATTTAGAGTTTCGCGGATATGATTGTGATTCCTATCTTTTAGATTTTAATTGTGCTCGTTTTGGTTCTGGTGAAGCCAAGTGTGTTCTAAATGAATCTGTTCGTGGAACTGATTTATTTGCTATTGTTGACGTAACTAACTATAGCTTAACCTATAAAGTGTGTGGTCATACCAATCATATGTCACCTGATGATCATTTTCAGGATTTAAAGCGTTTAATTGGTGCAAGTGCTACAACAGCTCACCGAATTAATGTAATTATGCCATTTTTATATGAAGGAAGACAACATAAACGTACAAAACGTGAATCTTTGGATTGTGCTATGGCATTGGAAGAACTAGTATCTATGGGAGTAGAAAACATTATTACATTCGACGCCCATGACCCACGTGTACAAAATGCGATTCCATTAAATGGATTTGACAATTTTACACCTCCTTACCATTTTATTAAAACATTATTCCGTCATGTGAAAGACTTAAAAATTGATAAGGAACATTTAATGGTTATTAGCCCTGATGAAGGTGCTATGAACCGCTCTGTTTACTTTGCTAATAACTTAGGTGTAGATATGGGTATGTTTTATAAGCGTCGTGACTATTCTACTGTTGTAAATGGTCGTAACCCAATTGTTGCTCATGAATTTTTAGGTTCTAGCGTAGAAGGAAAAACAGTTATTATTGTAGATGATATGATTTCTTCAGGTGAAAGTATGCTAGATACTGCAAAGGAATTAAAAAATCGTAAGGCAAGCAAGGTTATTGTATGCTGTACATTTGGTCTATTTACTGATGGATTTGAAAAGTTTGATGAATTTTATAATTCTGGATATATAGACTATGTTATTACAACAAATCTAAATTACCGTAACCCTGAATTACTTTCTAAACCTTGGTACTTAGAAGCTGACTTAAGTAAATATACAGCAGCTATTATTAATACATTAAATCATGATGTTTCTATTGGAAGTACACTATCTCCAACAGAACGTATTCAAAAATTAGTAAAAGAATACAATTCTCTTGTGTAAATATATAATACAAAATATATAATATTAGGAACAAACCTCTATAACTAAAAGCCATCATACTGCTACATTTATCTGTAGTAATATGATGGCTTCTCTAATAAATATATCTATTTAAAAATTTATTCTTTTAGCATTAAAAAAGCTGCTAACCCACCTCTGTCTTCTCCTTCTACTCGATGAGAATACAAAAAATCGTTATTACACATAGTACAAAGATTGGCTATACTTATATTTTTTTCTAAAAGACCAGCCTCTAATAAAATCTGCTTGTTGGCTTCCCATAAGTTTAACTCATACTTTTTATTTTTCTTCATTTTAATAATCTTTCCCCAAAGATGTCTTGGGAAAATTAAATAAATAATATCAGCAATATTTTCTCCCACTTCATAACAAGAGCCACATATACTAGGACCAACACAAGCTATAATATCTTTTGGATTACTACCATATGCCTCCTGCATTTTTTCTACTGTTCTCCTAGCTATCTTTCCAACAGTACCTCTCCAACCAGAATGACTAAGACCAATCGCTTTTTTAACAGGATCTACAAAATATAGAGGAACACAGTCAGCATAAAAAGTAGCTAATGGCACATTTGGAATATTAGTAATTAGACCATCGATATTTTCTAAATCGCTTTTTTTCTTTAATCCTTTTCCAATATCCTCTTCTTTTACTTCATGAATATTGGTGGTATGAGTCTGGTTAGAAAATACCATTTTCTCCCAATCCATCCCTAAAGCATCGGTCATAATTTTAAAATTTGTTTCTACATCTTCTCTTTTGTCATTGGATGATAAACGTAAATTCATAGACTCATATTTTCCACTGCTTATTCCGCCCTCTTTTGTAGAAAATCCTTGTGATACAATACCTAACTGCTCTAATTGTTTAAAGCTGATATAAGGTACTCCTTTACTATTTCTACAAATAATACTACTATTTTCTTCTAATATAATATTACTCAAACTCTCCTCCTAACTCTTAAACTACATTCCCCCGAATGCATTTTTAAGTAATTGTATTTTATCGCCAAGTATTCCGACAACATCAAAACGATAACTGCCATAATAACTTAGCTTTTTCTCGCTTAAATAATAATTAGCTACTTGATAAATTGTCCTTTGCTTCTTTTTTGTAACTGCAAAAAATGGATGTCCATATGTAGTTTTTTCTCTATATTTTACCTCTATAAATACAACAGCGTTATTATCTAACCCTATTAAATCAATTTCTCCTAATTTGCAACGATAATTTTTTTCTAATATACGGTAACCTTGTTGTTGTAAATAAAGAGCTGCCACCTCCTCATAATGACTGCCCTTTTGTCTATTGTTTTTTATCATTATTTCACCTTTATATAAAGTTTTTAATAAATGATTTCCTATGTATAGAGCAACCACCTATATTTTTTAATGCATCTATATGCCCTTTTGCTCCATATCCTTTATTACTAGCAAATCCGTATTCAGGAAATAATATATCATACTCCTTCATCATGCGATCTCTTGTAACTTTGGCTACAATACTAGCAGCGGCAATTGATATACTTTTTGTATCTCCTTTTATAATTGGAACTTGTATTCCTTCTACTTGAGGAATGGTTACTGCATCATTTAATAAAACTTCAGGTTTCACATTTAATTTGCTAAGTGCATTTCTCATTGCTTCATAAGTTGCTTGTAAAATATTAATTTCATCAATAACATCTGGACCAACAATTCCTATACCAATGGAAATTGCTTTCTCACAAATAAGCTCATATAATAGCTCTCTTTTTTCTTCTGATAATTTTTTAGAATCATTGATATATAATATATCGCAATCTTTTGGTAATATAACTGCGCAAGCAACTACAGGACCAGCAAGTGGCCCTCTTCCTACTTCATCAATTCCACAAATATATTCATATTGCTTATATTGTTGTTCATACTGTTTCATTTTCTTGGAACGCTCTACCTCTTCTAAATATGCATCCCTCTTTTTTTTGTATTGAGCAATTAAATTTTGCACTGTTTTTCTTGAATCATTTTCATATTCAGTTATGGCTTCTTCAAGTTCAGTTACTACACTATCATCAACTGTCATTTGATGATTAATTCTTAACTTATCTAACCTATCTTTTATTTCACTTGTTTTTATCATTCACCTTTATTCTACCTTTCCAAAGGAACTCAATGGCCAAATGCGAATCCATACTTTACCAATAATTTGACTTTTATTCACATTTCCTACTTCATAACTTCTACTATCCTTGCTATGATTTCGATTATCACCTAATACAAAATATTCATCTTCTCCTAATGTAATTGGCTCTCCTGCTCTTTCTGCAGCTAATATAGCTTCAGCTCCATAATTCTCTTCTAAAGGTTCTCCATTGATATAGATAATACTATCTTTGATTTGAACCGTTTCTCCTGGCAAACCAATAATTCGCTTTACATAATGAGTTCCTGGTTCTCCTAAATATTCAAAAACAACAATATCAAATCTCTCTGGATCATTAAAGCGATAACTTATTTTATCTATAATTAGATTATCTTCATTATGTAATGTAGGATACATAGAAGAACCTGATACTTGTGTTCGTTGTCCTACAAATGTAACAATCACATATGAAATAGCAATAACAAACACAAAATAAATAAAAAGGCTAAACAATTCACGCCCAAGACTTTTTTCCTTCTTTTTTCGTTTCTTTTC
The DNA here is from genome assembly GCA_944380055.1 of uncultured Lachnospiraceae bacterium. Lineage (GTDB taxonomy): Bacteria > Bacillota > Clostridia > Lachnospirales > Lachnospiraceae > Fimimorpha. The sequence continues at coordinate 2,153 of CALWGN010000138.1, read as the reverse complement.
AATATCTTTTCTAGAAACATATTGAAAGATTTCATCTTCATGCTCATTTGTTGTCTTACTCATGTTCTTCCACACTTTCTTCGATATCAGGTACTTCAATTGTAATTTTCCCTAATCGACCATTTCTAAAATCATCTATTAAAATAGTTGCTGCCTTTTGAGTATCTAACTCATTCCCTTTTAATAAACAAGAGCGACTTTTTGCAATTCCTTTTAATACTTCATAAGCATCTTCACAATTACTAATCCCATATCTTTCTTCAAATACCTTTGGATATTCTTCGTTAAAATACTTAATTAACTCCATTGCTAGTTCTTCTATATTAATAATATCATCTTTGATAGAGCCAATATACGCTAAATGTAGTCCAACTGTCTGATCTTCAAATTTTGGCCACAAAATACCTGGTGTATCAAGCAATTCTACATTTTTATTTAATCGAATCCACTGATTGCCCTTTGTCACTCCTGGCTTATTTCCGGTTTTTGCACATGCCTTTCCCGCAAATGAATTAATAAATGTAGACTTTCCTACATTTGGAATTCCTACAACCATTGCTCGAACAGGACGATTTTTTATACCACGTCTTCTGTCTCTTTCTATTTTTTCTTTACAAGCCTCTAAAACTGCTGCTTGTACTGCTTTCATTCCACTTCCCGAACGTGAATCTAATTCTACAACACAAAAACCTTTATCTATAAAAAATTTCTTCCACAACGCATTTTTCTTACTATCAGAAAGGTCTGATTTGTTTAATAAAATTAATCGTGCCTTATTTTTTCCTAATTCATCAATATCAGGATTTCTACTACTAAGTGGAACTCTCGCATCCACTACTTCTATTACTAAATCTACAAGCTTTATATCTGCTTGCATTGCTCGTTTTGCCTTAGTCATATGACCAGGATACCACTGAAAATGCATACTATACTGCTCCTTTTACTTTGCTATTTCTGTCTTTTCTGTCATCTGATTTTGTACTGCCCCATACCATTCAAAACGAAGCCATAAATTTGCTTTTCCATTTAAAAATAATCCCTCTACTAGATTGTACATTAAATCAAACATATTCTTTGCTTGCTTTCCATCAAAACCAGAACGTTGATAAATAAAATATGTAGCTCCACAGATTAAACTAACTGCATATTCATACCAAGAGGAATACATTGCTAATACTCTATCTGTCATTCCCTCTACTAAATCATAAAAATCTTCTTCTTCAATAATACCACAAGCATATGCACATTTTGATACTATAACTTTCTCACTGCAATCCCATGCATAAAATCCATGTTTTTGCACATATTGTGAGAAGAATCGTGCCATTTCTTCACTTTTATCAAAAGCTTTTCTTCCACCTTCACTCAACTTACTTAAATCAAATGGTTCCATACCTTTCCAATATAATGTAAATTGATTATAAGTTTCTTGTGTATTATATAACTTATTACAAACATCAATAAAACTTTGATAATCTGTAATACCATATTTATCTTTCAAATGTTTTTCAAAAATTTGTTTTTCTTCTTCTGAATTGCTTGTATATAACCCATCAATTGGAAGAGGTCTATCAATTCCAGGAATTTTTCTCATTGCTGAAACTGCCCCTAATAAAATACCAAATAATTTCTTATCACAAACAAGTTTTCCTTTAAATTGCAGTTTTTTCATTTCATTCATTCCTGCTATCATTTTCCCCATTTTTTCCTTTACTTCATCTAGTGGAAAATCTCCTAATCCATTTGTTATTTCTTTATTACCTTCCATTGTTTGGCTCCTCTCAGTGTCGACTATATTAACTCTATTATATATTTATATTCGTTTACATAAATATTAATAAACTGTTTTCTTTTCATTATAGCATAATTACTTTCTGTTTAAAAGAGTTTATAAGGAAAAATAAAATAAGTAACTGTAAAAAAGCCATTACAACAAACTAAGTTCATTGTAATGGCTTTCATTTAGCTTTTATTATTTAACTAATTCTTTAACCTTAGCAGCCTTACCAACTCTTGATCTTAAGTAGTTAAGTTTAGCTCTTCTTACTTTACCTCTTCTTACTACTTCAATACGATCTACAGATGGAGAATGTACTGGCCAAGTCTTTTCTACACCTACACCATTAGATGTCTTTCTAACTGTAAATGTTTCA
>CALWGN010000137.1 GCA_944380055.1 uncultured Lachnospiraceae bacterium | reverse complement strand
GACTGGAGTTCAGACGTGTGCTCGTCGGATCTGTATAAACTGTTTTTTGCACGCTCTTTAAAAGTTGGAGATATGTCACGCCTCGCAAGGGGCGTGTGAGTAGAAACTTTTATAAATAATTCTTTCCACATATTTAAAAAGTCACGCCTCGCAAGGGGTGTGTGAGTAGAAACACAGAAAGAGGACTTCCAGCTGAAGATTTAGTTGTCACGCCTCGCAAGGGGCGTGTGAGTAGAATTTAATACACAACTGTAATTTAATTAAGTTCATTTTTTGTTATATTTATAACCCCTTCAAGTTTTTTTGATAACTTCATTAAAATATTAAATTTAAACATATTGTGTACATACTATAGATAATAATTGAATAGTTGGATTTAAAGAAATGGGTATTGTTGAAGTAATAGAATCTTATAATAATATTTATGGACAAAGTTTAAAATACTAACTTTTGTAAAAAAAAGGGTATTACAACGTGTTTATCACATAATAAACCATATAATAGAATTAAAAATAAACTACAGAAATAAATTGATTTATTATTTGTTGTAGTACAAATGTTAAAAAGTTTTGATTCAAAATGGATTAATACTTTATATATGGATAAGGTACTTTTATATAAAAATATTATTCAGTTATTTTCCGGAACTAATCGTTTATTTTGATATGATAAATCTTTTGGAAATATAAGATATTCTTGTAAACTGCATAATATGGAACGTAATATATATGATGCAGTTAAGCTATATTCAGGTGATAAGCCACTAGGTTTATTTGTTCATCATATTTCAGAAAAGTTGAAAATGATAAATAATCTTTTTACTGAAATATCAGAGCTTTTTCAATTACAGGTATAAATAATTTGGAAATAAATTTAAAGAAAACTATAGGATTATAATATTAATTAAAATATATTTTATAAAAACAAAAAATCTGGAATGATAAGTAATTAACATCACTCCAGATTTTTTTTGTTTATACCCTATAAAGTCGAATAATATAGCATATATTTATAAATTACTACATTAATGTGGTAGAAGCTATTTATTTAATAATGTTTTATGCTGATATATAATGATGATGTAAATAAGAAAGCTTAGGTGAAAGGAGTTGATGGCTTTGCAGAACATTAAATCTCGTCAGTATAAATTATTTAAACTACTTGCGGAAGAGTCTTCTTATCGACCTGCTAGTTATTTTAAAAATCGTTTATCCGTTTCTTTAAAAACGATATATAACGATATTGATGAATTGAAAAAGGCAATGACTCCATATCATCTTTCGATTCATACTGTACCTAGAAATGGTATGTTGTTAATGGGTACATCAATGGATAAAGAAAAATTTCATAATGATTTGTTATCTGCTTTAGAACAAAGGGATATTTTCTATTCGCAATCTACACGCCGTATATGGATATTAAAAGAAGTTCTTTTAAATGGTCAGCACCCTTCGATAGAAACAATAGAACAGAAATTTTTTGTAACGTCTGCTTCAATTCGTGTTGATATAGGGTGGTTACAAGAAATGTTAATGCCATTTCGTGTAAATATTCATACAATTCAGCAATGTATATATATTGATGGAGATGAAAGTGCAATTCAAAAAGCATTTAAAATGGTTTTGCTTAATATTGTAAAACAAAAAGATTCTTATAATGTTTCAATAGAATCATATCCATTACAGACGGTAGTTCGTGAAACATTTTCAAAAGAATTAATAGATTTATCCCTTCAGGAAATTAATTATATTTCTGGTATTACAGGTATGAATATTTACCAGTATTATATGAGTTCTCTTTGGATTTTTATATTAATACAAATCTCTCGATTAAATCAAAATCATCATATTGAAAGTAGGGAAATTAATCATAATGACATAAGCTATATGCAGTCATATATGATTGCTTATGATTTAGCTGAGCGAATAGAGAAAAAGTTTGGTTTGAATTTTGAAGAGCAAGATATTGAATATTTATGCGAACAACTTTATGCACACCGTATAGAGTCTCAAACTAAAGAACCAATTGTTAAACAAGAATTTGCCACTATTGTTGATGATATGATTTTATGTATGTCAAAAGTTTTAGAGGTAGAATTAAGTGATGATACTAAACTTAGAAATTCATTAATGGCACATATACCTGCAATGATTTATCGTATGAAAAAAGGTATTAAGATAACAAATTCGCTATTATCTGATATTAAGAAACAATATATGGTTTTATTTTCTTTGACAAGGTATGTTGCCAGTAATATTGAACAGAGATACAACATAGTATTAAATGATGATGAAGTATCTTTCTTATCTATCTATTTTCAGATATCACTTGAAAAACGACACGGATTAAAGTTTAGAAATATTGTAATTGTTTGTCCTATAGGAGTAGCAATGTCAGAATTGATTTTAGCAAAGATACGCCAGATTATTCCGAATCGTGACAATATTGTTACAATGAGTATTGATGAAGTTTATAAAAGTGATTTGTCGTTAATTGATTTTATTATTTCTACGACAAGTCTTAAACCGCTTGGAGTTCCGGTTGTATGTGTTTCGCCTTTAATGAAAGATGAAGATATTGAAAATATTATGCATACATATTCACATTTGAATCGAATTAATAATAGTTTATCAAAAATTAATGCAGAAGATATAATAGATTTTTCTGAATGTTTTAATGAAGAATTTTTATTTACACAGATTAAATTTCAAAATAAAAGAGAATGTCTTGATTTTTTAATAAAAAATTATGAAAATGCTATGTTTGTAGACTCTACTTTTGGAAAATCGATTTATGAACGAGAAGCTTTAGGGGATACAGGACTATACACAGGAGTGGCTATGCCACACGCTTTACCTGAAACTGTAATGAAAACTCAGATAAGCATTATGACTTTGAAAGATAAAATTCGTTGGGTAGCAAATGATGTCAGAATGATTTTAATGATTGCAGTTGCACAGTCAGATATTGAACGTATTGGTGGAATGATTACGAAAATACTTGAAATTATGGAATCAAACGAAATATTAAATCAGCTTTTACAAGCAGACAGCAGACAAGTACTGTATGCTATGTTGAAAGATATATATGAAAAACCAAATAATTTATTAGAAAGGGTGAATTTATGTTAGTAACATCAAAAGAAATTTTACTCAAAGCAAAAAGTGAAGGATATGCAGTTGTTGCACCAGATTTTATTGATTTAGATTCTGCTCGTGTTTTTGTAGAAACTGCACAAAGGCTTGGGAAACCAATTATTTTATCCTATGCACAGGCACATAGTGAAATAATTTCTCTAGAAGAAGCAGCAAGTATAGGTAAATTGGTAGCAAAAAGTGTTGATGTACCAATAGTATTACATTTAGACCACGGTACAGATGAAGATGTAATTCGCAAAGCAATATCATTAGGTTTTACATCTGTAATGATTGATGCCTCAATGGATAGTTTTGAAGAGAATGTAAGACGTACAAAAGCTATTGTTGATTATGCACATTTATTTGGTGTTAGTGTTGAAGCAGAAATTGGTCACGTTGGTTCTGGTGAAAATTATGAAAATCATTCTGCTTGCGATTCAGTTTATACTGAAGTAGAAGATGCAATTTCTTTTGTGGAACAGACAGGAGTTGATTCATTAGCAGTTTCAATAGGAACAGCACACGGTATTTATAAAGGAGTACCGGTTCTTAATTTTGAACGTTTACACGAATTAGCAAAAGCTGTCAAAATTCCGTTGGTATTACACGGTGGTAGTGGTTCTGGTGATGAAAATTTACACCGTTGTGCTGTAGAAGGAATTAGTAAAATTAATATTTTTACTGATTTTATGATAGGTGGTATGAAAGAAATTGAAAAAGCTAAACCAAAAGATTATTTTGAATTGAAAAAAACAGCTAATAAAGGAATGGCAGAAGTATTAGAACATTACTTGAACTTATTCTCAAAATAAATAGGTATATATTTAGAGAAAGAACGGGGACGGATTATATAATTGTTTTTAAAAGCAATTTTTATAATTATATATGATAACATCTCTTTTATTATTGTAACTAACTTTTTATATAATGCTTTAATAAGAGGTTGTTATCTATATCAAAGCAACATAAAACAAGATAAAAGAAAGGAGTAGTATATGGAAAAAATAACATTACGCAGACCATTTTTTGTGGTAAATCCAAAATCTTATTTATATGGAGATGATGTATTAAAACTTGCACAGTATGTAGATGAGTTAGCAAAAAAATATGATTTTGATGTACTATTTACTGCACAACATATAGACTTGGCAGCAGTAAAAGCATCAACTTCAAAATTAATTGTTACAGCACAACATATGGATGGGCATAAAGCTGGTGCAGGAATGGGTCATATTTTAGGAGATGCTTTAGTATCAGCTGGTGTTAAAGCTACTTTTTTAAATCACGCTGAGCATTCAATGACAATTAGTGACTTAACAAAAGCAATGAAGCGTTGTAAAGAATTAGGAATTTGCAGTATTGTATGTGCTGATTCTGTTGAAGAGGCAAAGGCACTTGCAAAGCTAGAGCCAGATGTAATGGTGTGCGAACCTACAAGCTTAATTGGCACAGGCAAAGTAAGTAGTGCTGATTATATGAAGGCGACAAATGAAGCTGTTAAATCTGTTTGTCCGCATACAATGGTTTTACAGGCAGCAGGTATAAGTACTTCAGAAAATGTTTATGATGCTATTGCTTCTGGTGCAGATGGAACTGGAGGAACAAGTGGTATTGTATGTGCAAAATACCCATTTAAAACTTTAGATGAAATGTTTGAAGCTTTAGATAAGGCACGTACTAATCTTAAGGAGGGGAAAATTAAATGAAATTTTTTAAAGAGGTATTAGAATTAACATCAAATGGTTCACGTGTATCTTATCATAATATTACTGATAAGGTAAAAGATATTGTTGAGCGTAGTGGTATAAAAAATGGAATTTGTGTTGTACAGTCACCACATACTACTTGTTCCGTAATTTTTGAAGAGTTTGTTCACGATACAGATTTTAATGGAGATGAATTTCTTCAGGTAGACTTAAATCGAATTTTAGACCGCATAGTTCCTCGTGAATTAAGTGAAAATACTGATTATCGTTACCCAGGACCAAAACATTTGGATTTTTTAATGAGTTTAGATGACCCTAATTATCCTTGTGACCCAGGAACTATTTTAAATGGTGATGCACATATTAGAGGCTCATTACTTGGTGCAAGTGAAACATTTATTTTAGACAAGGGTGTTATTCAAATTGGAACAGTTGGATATATTTATTTTGTAGATTGGGATCAAAATCGTGTACGCACTCGTAAATGTCATATAATGGTAATGGGAGAGTAACAGGAGGACAAACAAATGAGTGAACTTTTAAATAGTATGCGTATTGATGATTCGATGGTTATTCGACACCTAAATGCTGTCAATGACCAAGATGCATTGGATAAAATGGCTAATCTTCTTCTATCCAAAGGCATTGTAAAAGAAAGTTATGTTTCAGCTGTAAAGGAAAGAGAAATTGTATACTCTACTGGTTTAGCTTGTGAAGATATGGGTGTTGCTATTCCTCATACTGATGCAAAATATGTAAATGTTCAGGCAATATGTGTTGGGATTCTTGATGAACCAGTACAGTTTTCACATATGGGGACACCTGAAGTTAAAGTAGATGTAAAAATTATATTTATGTTAGCAATTAAAGAACCTCATAAACAGATGGAATTTTTACAGGCTTTAATGGATATTTTTGTACAAAAAGGTAAACTGAACCTATTATTAGAAACAAAAGATGAAAAAGAAGTTGTTTCTATATTAAAAGAATATTTTGAAGATGTTAATATTTAAAAGGAGAGGATAATATGAAAAGAATTTTACTTGCGTGTGGTTCAGGAATTGCTACTTCTACTGCTGTGAATGGCAAAATTTCAAAAATTTTAGATGAAAATGGATTTGCAGGACAGTATAAAATTACACAAACAAAAATTGCAGATGCGGCGTCAATGTCAGAAAACTTTGATTTTTTAGTAGCTACTACAATGGCACCACAGAATCTCAAATGTCCTTTTGTACCGGGGGTTTGCTTTTTAACTGGGGTAAATACAAAACCTTCTATTGATAAAATCTTAGAATTAATGAAACAGGATTAGTTATAATAAAAGGATAGGTGATAAAATTATGCAATGGATAATTAATATATTTTCATTTATACAAGGGCTTGGTGTATCAGTTGTAATGCCTATTATAATTGCTATTATTGGTACAATTCTTGGCTCTGGATTTGGTAAAAGTCTTCGTGCTGGCTTAACTGTTGGTATAGGATTTATTGGTTTGAACATTGTAATAAATGAGGTTATGGGTGCAAACTTAGCTCCAGCTGTACAGACAATGGTAGAAAATTTAGGCTTATCACTATCTGTTATT
>CALWGN010000136.1 GCA_944380055.1 uncultured Lachnospiraceae bacterium | reverse complement strand
ATCTACACCAGAACGCTCTAGCATTTTTGCCATAGCTACTGAAGCGACTACTGGGATTACCTTTATACCTGCTTCCTTCCACATAGTTAGAAATTTTCCAGGATTTCCTGCTCCCGTAGTTACTACTTTAACATCTTCCTCTACAATCACTTTTGCAACTTCTTCTGCATAAGGACTTAAAAGCATAATATTTACACCAAATGGTTTATCTGTCAATGCTTTTGCTTTTCTTATTTCTTCCCTAACTATTTCTGCTGGCGCATTGGCAGCACCAATAATTCCTAAACCACCTGCATTAGAAACAGCAGCTGCTAAATGATGTTCTGCAACCCAAGCCATTCCACCTTGTATAATTGGATACTCTATTCCTAAAAGTTCTGTAATTCTTGTCTTCATAATATTACGTAAGCTTCCCTTCATTTCTTTTATCATACAATGTTAATCAAATATTTTGATTTTCAAAATTATTTTGCCTTATAAAAAATTGCTCTATTAAGAGCAGAAAAATTATCTTATATGCTATAAAACGGACTATTTGCAAAATGCATCAGCCCGTTTTATAATTGTAATAGTATATATTTATATGTTATTACTCTACCCCTTTTGACTTTAAGTATTCCATTACTTGACCTACTGTTGTTAAGCTTGTTAAATCATCAGAAGGGATTTCAACAGAATATTCTTCTTCTAATGCCATTACTAATTCAAATAAATCTAAAGAATCTGCTCCTAAATCTTCTTTAAATGAAGATTCTGCTGTAATAGTATCCTCATCTACATTTAATTGTTCTGCAATAATTTCTTTCATTTTTTCTAACATAATTAAATCCTCATTTCTCTTTATAATTTATTATTTATAATATTATCTTTACCATATAAGTAAAGATGTACCCCAAGTCAGTCCTGCACCAAAGCCTGAAATTACTATTTTATCACCTTTTTTTAACATTCCATTTCTATTCATTTCATCTAATAAAATTGGAACACTAGCTGCAGATGTATTTCCATATTGTTCTAAGTTTATTGGAAATTTTTCCATAGGAACTCCCAATCGCTTAGAAACAGAACTAATAATTCTTTCATTGGCTTGATGTAAAATATACCAATCTATTTCCTCTATCAAAGTATTACTTTTTTCTAATAATTGTCCAATGCTTTCTGGAACTTTTTTAACTGCAAATCGAAATACTTCCTGCCCATTCATTTCCGTAAATGGATGCTTCTTTTCTTTTTCACCTTCAAAATAGCTATTAGAATGACCATCACATATAATAGCCTCTCCTTTGCTACCATCAGATCCCACAACTGTATGTATAAAGCCTTCCTTAGACTCTTCTATTACAACTGCGCCTGCACCATCACCGAATAAAACACAAGTTCCTCGATCTTTCCAATTAATAACTTTTGACATACATTCACTACCAATGACTAACGCCTTTTTTGCCATTTTAGCTACGATATGTGAATGTGCTACATTTAATGCATATATAAAACCTGAACATGCAGCATTTAAGTCAAAGCAAACTGCTTTTTTATTATTAAGTAATCCTTGCACACAACATGCAGTATTAGGGAAAATAGTATCTGGTGTAGATGTAGCAACAATAATTAGATCAATGTCCTCTGGTAATATATTTGCATTGTCTAATGCTTGTTTTGCTGCCATATATGCCATATAAGAAGTATTTTCTTCTTTTACAATTCTACGACTTTTAATTCCTGTACGGCTACTAATCCATTCGTCATTTGTATCCACAATTTTTGACAAATCATCATTTGTTATAACTGTCTCTGGTACACAATGTCCTGTTCCCACTATTCTACTTGTCATACTCTTTATCCTATCACTTTTACTTAATCCAATATTTTAGTAATTTTTAAAACTGCTATAACTTATCTATTATATAGCTTTGTTCTTTGAAAAACTTAATCAAGTATTTTTCCTAATAGTAGCTGGAAAAATTTACTGATTAATATTTTGATATTCAAAGTATACTACACCGTTTTTTATTTGTCAATAATATTTTGATTTTCAAAATAATTCATTTTATTTCTTTTATTGACACTTTTTATAGATAGGAAACCTGCTATAAAACAAAAGAAAAAGTCTAAGATATTTGAAATTTTGTGGGTTTACACCACTTTTATATCAAATATCCTAGACTTTTTTTAATTATTATTAAAATATTTTTTTACACAGGCTACATCGAAATCCATTTGCTCCTTTAATTGCTCCACAGAGTTAAATTTTTTCTCTCCGCGAATAAAAGAATGAAGCCTAACAGTAACTATTTTTCCATAGGCATTTTCATTATAATCAAATAGATGAACCTCTAATATAGGGCTTATATCATCACAAACTGTTGGTTTTTGACCAATATTAGCAATTGCCTTATATTTCTTACCATCAACAAGAGCCGTTGCTACATAAACTCCATTTGGAGGTATCTTCTTTTCTTTCTCTATTGTAATATTCATGGTTGGATACCCTAGCTTTCTTGCTAATTCCATACCATGAACAACTTCTCCCATAATGAAGTAGTCTCTTCCTAACAATTCATTTACTTTTTCAATATTGCCCTTTTCTAGCTCTGTACGAATGTATGTACTGCTAACCTCTTTTTCTGAATCATCTGTTTCCTTTTCAATAACTTCAATTTGATAATTGTATTTTTTTGATAACTGTTTTAGTAAAGAAACATCACCTTTCTTTGATATCCAAATCGAAAATCACTTCCCACTACAATAACGCTACAATTTAGTTTGTCTATTAATATTTCTTTTACAAATTGTTCTGGTTCCATTGACATTAATGTAGTATCAAAGGGATATTCAATTAAATAATCAATCCCCTTTTCTCTTAATATTTCTTCCTTTTCCTCATCAGTTAATAAGGTTTTTTTCACTGTTCCAGATAATACAGAAAGAGGGTAATCTAAAAATGTAAATACAACTGAAGCGAATCCTTGTTTTTTATATCCTAATATTTTAGATACTAACTTTTGATGTCCTTTATGTATTCCATCAAATTTTCCTAAAGTAACAGCAGTTTTTTCTTTAATGTATACTTCTTTTGCATCACTAATTATATTCATTTTCTATCTTCCTTCTAAAAACATTTTGACTGGAACGTATTGTTTCTTTCCATCCCAGCGATAAATCCCCAGAAAAACATTTTTGCTATCGTATACAAGAACATTTTCCTCTTCTACTATTAGGTTACCTTCTATATTCAAAGAGAAAAATGGATTTCCATTATATAAAAAACGGTCAAACTGTTCTTTCATTACTATTTTTTTATAATTTGGAAATAAGTTTGGCACTGAAGTAATAATTGTATCTAATTTATTTTCATTTTTTAGCATTTCTACTTGCTCTAATGTATAGGCATTTTCTAGTTTAAATACACTAACCTCTGTTCTTAAAAGTTGCTCCATGCAACCACCACAACCTAATTTTTCACCAATATCTTTACATAATGTACGGATATAGGTTCCCTTAGAACAAGATACCTTAAAGCAAACTCTTGGCAAATTTATTTCTACAATATCAATATGAAATATTTCTACCTGTCTAGGTTTTCTTTCAATAACAATTCCTTCCCTAGCTAACTCATACAATTTCTTTCCATTTACCTTTAAAGCTGAATACATAGGTGGGATTTGCTCATATGTTCCAACGAAGGAATGTATTGTTGCCTCTATTTCTTCTTTTGTGACTGTTACATCACTTTCTTTTAATACTTTTCCCGATATATCTTCTGTATCTGTTTCTACACCTAAAAGTAAAACTGCCTCGTATGTTTTATTTTTATCGGTTAATATATCACAAAGCTTTGTAGCATTTCCTAGACAGACTGGTAATACACCTTCTGCATCTGGATCTAAAGTTCCTGTATGACCAATTTTTTTTTGCTTTAAAATTCCTCTTAATTTTGCTACGACATCATGAGAAGTGTATCCTTTTTCTTTATATATATTGAGAACTCCATTCATATTAA
>CALWGN010000135.1 GCA_944380055.1 uncultured Lachnospiraceae bacterium | reverse complement strand
GTGGAAATAAAGTAGTAGAAGTAATTAGAATTACAGCAGAAACATTATCTGGTATTCCATCTATTGTATATGGATTATTTGGTTATTTATTATTTGTAATTACATGTGGCTGGTCCTATAGTATTTTAGGTGGAGCAGTAACACTTGCAATTATGATTTTACCACTTATTATGAGAACGACAGAAGAAGCATTAAAATCTGTTCCTGATTCATTTAGAGAAGGAAGTTTTGGTTTAGGAGCAGGAAAATTAAGAACTATCTTTCGTATTGTATTACCATCAGCAGTACCAGGAATTTTATCAGGTGTTATTCTTGCAATTGGACGTATTGTAGGGGAAACAGCAGCGTTAATGTATACAGCTGGTACCGTAGCAGGTGTTCCAGAAAATTTAATGGGATCTGGACGTACATTATCTGTACATATGTATGTATTAAGCAGTGAAGCATTATATATGAATCAAGCATATGCAACAGCAGTTGTGCTTTTACTACTTGTACTTGTTATTAATGGAATTTCAGGTATTATTGCAAAAAAAGTTTCAAAGGTTTAAAATAAATACTAGAATAATAAAAGATATGAATAGTAACCAAAATAGGAAAGGCATAGGTATGACTATGAGTAAAATATCAATTCAAAATTTAGAATTATTTTATCGTGATTTTAAAGCATTAAAGGGAATTAATTTAGAAATTAAAGAAAAAGAAATTACAGCATTTATTGGGCCATCTGGATGTGGGAAATCTACACTTTTAAAGTCATTAAATCGTATGAATGACTTAGTAGAAGGATGTCGTATTACAGGAAAAGCATTATTAGATGGAGAAGACATCTATGGAAATATGGATGTTAATGAATTAAGAAAGCGTGTAGGTATGGTATTTCAAAAGCCAAACCCATTCCCAATGAGTGTATATGATAACATTGCTTTTGGACCAAGAACTCATGGCATCAAAAACAAATCACAATTAGATGAAATTGTAGAAAAGTCGTTAAGAGATGCTGCAATTTGGGATGAATTAAAGGATAGATTAAAAAAGAGTGCTTTAGGATTGTCTGGTGGACAACAACAAAGACTTTGTATTGCAAGAGCATTGGCAGTAGAGCCAGAAGTTCTTCTTATGGACGAGCCTACTTCAGCACTTGATCCAATTTCTACTTCTAAAATTGAGGATTTAGCAACTCAGCTTAAGGAGAAATATACAATTGTTATGGTTACTCATAATATGCAACAAGCATCTAGAATTTCAGATAAAACAGCCTTTTTCTTAAGTGGAGAAATCATTGAATTTGGTGAAACAAGCCAAATCTTTGTAAATCCTAAAAAGGCAAAAACAGAAGAATATATTACAGGTCGTTTTGGTTGATTTTGTTTTATTGTAATGTTAAAATTTATAACAAAAGTAAGCGTAAATTAGTATTGGAGGGAATGAAATGGCAGCACGTATTGTATATGCACAAGAACTTGAAAATCTTACAAACAATGTGTCTAAAATGGGAGAGTTAATTGAAATATCTATTAATAAGGTAATGGATAATATTCATACTCTTGATGTGGAAGTGGCGAAAGAAATTATTGCTAGTGATGATGAAATTGATAAATTAGAAGAAGAAATTCAAAAAGAATGTATTTCGCTTATTGCAAAGGAAGCACCAGTAGCGAAAGATTTAAGAAAGATTGTATCTATTATGCGTATGATTGCAGATATCGAGCGAATTGCAGACCATTGTAGTGATATCTCTGAATATGTAATTTACTTAGCAGAAAAAGAGCCAATGGCACCACCAAGTGAAATTAACCAAATGTTTTTAGAAATGAAAGCAATGGTACATGATACAATTAGTAGCTTTGTTAAGTTTAATGTAGAACGTGCAGAAAGAGTTATTAAGAGAGACGATATTATTGATAATTATTTTGAACAGTTAAAAGAAGAATTGTGTGAAACAATGGAGAAAAATCCAAAGTTACTTCGCCAATGTGTTGACTATTTAATGATTATTAAATATGTAGAACGTATGGCAGACCATTCAGCAAATATTGCTAGATGGATTCCATTTATTGTAAATGGAGAACTAGATTTACAACAACAATAACCATAAATTATTAGTAATATGTTATTTATAAAAAGAATTTTGTAGTATTATCCCAATGATGATGTAGTAATTATTATCATTGGGATATATTATTTTATTACAATGTTCTAAATATGATGAAATAGAATAAAGGATTGAGTATTAGAACTGAGGATGAACAGATAGTACCTACAATAGGGTACAGTTTAAATGAGATAGGAAAAAATTTAAAAATTATTTTCAAATAGTTTATTTAATGGTATGATAAAAAAAACGTTTAGGGGTGAAATTTATGGAAACAGTAAAAAAATATACGAGTATACTATTAAATATAGTAATTCCAATTGTCATGGTATGGTTTGTAATTGTTTTTGGGATGGGTGTAATAAGATTTTTCTTTCCATTTATTGTTGGATGGATTATTGCACTTATTGCTAATCCAGTGGTAAAGCTATTAGAAAGAAGGCTAAAAATTGTAAGAAAACATGGCTCTATGATTATTGTAGTTGGTGTGTTAGCAATTATTATTGGAGGTCTATATCTTCTAATTAGTAAGCTAGTCGTAGAGAGTATTGGATTTTCTAAGTATTTACCTAATTTATTAGATACAATACAGGTAGGAATTAAAGAGATAGGCGAACGATTTTCAGGTATTATTGCTATGCTTCCAGATGCAATGGAACAAAATATAGCAAGAGCAACAGAAAATATTGATACATATATAGGAAATTTAATTGCTCAAGTGGGAGAGCCAACGATTGAGGCAGCAGGAAATATAGCAAAAAGTATTCCTAGTCTTTTTGTAAATGTTATAGTAATTATATTATCCTCTTATTTTTTTATTGCAGATAAGGATAATGTCGGGAAATTCCTTAGTCAATTTGTTCCTCAGTCTTGGAAGAATTATACAGACAAACTAAAAAATAGAGCAGCTCGTTTAATAGGTGGGTATTTTGTAGCGCAATTTAAAATTATGATATTAGTATTTATAGTATTGCTTGTAGGATTTTTTATTTTAGACATTCCATATGCAGTATTATTTGCATTTTTAATTTCTTTTTTAGATTTTCTACCTTTGTTTGGCACTGGTACCGTGTTAATACCTTGGGCAGTTTTCTGTTTATTTTCAGGTAACTATGCATTAGGAATTGGACTAGCTATTATTTATGTTGTATCACAAGGATTAAGACAACTGCTACAACCAAAAATTGTAGGAGACACGTTAGGGCTAAATCCATTAACTACATTAATATTTATGTATATTGGATTTAAAGTACAAGGAATTGCAGGTATGATTTTGGCAGTACCTGTTGGAATTGTTATTTTAGAACTAATTGAAATGGGATGTTTTGATTCTTTTATATATAATGTAAAATTATTAGGAGAAGAAATTAAAAAAGTACGAAAGTATAGTAAGAAATAAAAGAAAAATTATTTAAGATAAAAGAATATTTATGCAAATACTTGTTATATTTTAAAATTTAGAGTATACTTGCAAAGAAGAAGTAAGAAATAAGTTTTGTAATGAAAGTGTAGGAGGTTTGTATGTTTAAAATCAACGATAATTATTTGAAGCTACCTGGTAGCTATTTATTTGCAACCATTGCAAAAAAAGTAAATGAATTTACAGCACAAAACCCAGACAAAAAAATTATTCGTCTTGGTATAGGCGATGTAACACAACCAATTGCGCCAGCAATTATTGACTCTTTACATAAAGCTGTGGACGAAATGGGTACACCAGAAGGGTTTCATGGCTATGCGCCAGATTTAGGATATGAATTTTTAAGAAGCACAATTGCTGAAAATGATTATAAAAGTCGTGGAGCAAACATTGAAAAAGATGAAATTTTTGTTAGTGACGGAGCAAAATGCGATTGTGCCAATATTCAAGAAATTTTTAGTATAGATAATAAAATTGCAGTTTGTGATCCTGTATATCCAGTATATGTAGATTCTAATGTTATGGCGGGGCGTACTGGTACTTATGATGCTATAACAGAACGTTGGAGTGATGTTATTTATATGCCATGTACTGCAGAAAATAACTTCACACCAGAGCTACCAAAGGAAACACCTGATTTAATTTACTTATGTTTTCCAAACAATCCAACTGGCGCAATGATTACAAAAGAGCAGCTTCAAGTTTGGGTTGATTATGCCAACAAAGTAGGAGCTGTCATTTTATATGATGCAGCATATGAAGCATTTATTTCTGATGAACATGTCCCTCACACTATTTATGAATGTGAGGGAGCTAGAACTTGTGCCATTGAATTTAAAAGCTTTTCAAAAAATGCAGGATTTACAGGAGTTCGTTTAGGATACACAGTAATTCCAAAAGATTTAAAGTGTGGTGATGTATCATTACATTCTTTATGGGCAAGACGTCATGGGACAAAATATAATGGTGCTCCATACATTATTCAACGTGCAGGAGAGGCTGTCTATTCACCAGAAGGAAAAGAGCAATTAAAAGCACAAGTCGCTTATTACATGAACAATGCGAAAACAATCAAAGAAGGATTACAGTCTGCTGGGTATACAGTAAGTGGAGGGGTAAATGCTCCATATGTATGGTTAAAAACCCCAGATAATATGACATCTTGGGAATTTTTTGATTGTTTATTAAATAAAGCTAATGTAGTAGGAACTCCAGGTTCTGGATTTGGACCAAGTGGAGAAGGGTACTTTAGACTTACAGGATTTGGTACTTATGAAAATACATTAGAGGCAATTGAGAGAATTAAGAAAATGTAAGAAAGAAAGAGTACTGTTCCATAAATAGTAATCAAAACTATTTATGGAGCAGTATTCTTTTTTTATGATATAGGAAAGTTTTTACTTTTCTATATCACAAAAACCTACGGGAGGATGCACACGATATGCAAAGGAAGGTTGCTAAAGCAGTTGTACATCAGTGCGTAAACCAGAGCAAGTCTCTCAAAGATTAAGGAATTTAGGGAGTTCAAGGTTAACTTATTCGCTTTCTTCTTTGTATACAAGTATGTTTTTGTTAAATAAATATTTAGAATAAATAAAGATATTGACAAAAATGAATAAATAATTTATATTCAAAATAAATAATTAATGAAAAATAAATTATTGATAAAATAAAAATTCTAAAGAATAAAATTTACTTATTATATAAATGTCACAGTATAAACAAAAGAAAAAGCTACCGTTACAGCTGTCATTTAGCTTCTTTGTATCACATCAGCCTGTACAATAAGTACAAAATTCCATAAAAAGTATTAGAAATTTAAGATTTATAGTTAAGTTATTTTGTCATAGCCTCATAGCTATGAGTTTATTATAAAAATAAGTAATTACAAAATGGAAAAAGGAGAATTGTCTTATGAGAAAATTAAAAAGAGGTATTGCAATGTTAGCAGTAGTTGGATGTTGTTCTGTGGGAATAACAGCATTTGCTGCTACTTCCATAACAGGAATGGTTAATGGTTACAATTATACAGGTCAAACAACTAAAACTAGTAGCTATTTAGCAACAGGTCAAACAACATATGATGATAATGATGACCCTTCGTGTAGAGTTGTTGTACAAGTATATATTAACTCAGTCACAGGGTATACTCCTTTGGAAACGCATGTGTTTAATGGTGCTTATTCTGCAAAAGGGACAGTCAACCTTCCTACGACACATAATGGATTAAAAGTTACATCCGATCATTATGTTAGATCTTCTAATTATCCTGTTGGAGTTACACAAGTATTTTATTAATTGTTTAAATTGTAAGAAGTAAGGATAAATAATAGGTATGAGGTTATTAAAGAAGGAGTTTTCTTATGATAGGAGGAGATTGATATGAAAAAAATAGTATATTACATAGCTATTCTTGGATGTATTTTTACGATAGCAGGTTGCAGTAATTATAAATCAGATGTTATCCCAAGTTTATCGGATGAAACGCTAGTAACAGTAGATAGTACGTCTTCTATCATATCCAATGAGTCGGAATCCAATAATAATGTAAAGGTAGAAGGGGTTTCAAATATAAGATTTGATGAAGAGGCAGGTTATCAAAACATTATTACTGGAGGGATTCGGTGTTTAGCAGAAAATGAAGAGGGTTATTATTTTACTAAGAAAATAGGGATAAATTACTACTTATATTATTATGATAAGGAAACTAATCAGTCTATTCCACTATGTGCAAAGCCCAATTGTAAACATAATGATATTAATGAATGTAATGCATCATTAGGGATACATGCTTATGATATTTTTTTATACAAGGATAATATATATAGCATTGTAGCAAAAGATAAGGATGTTACATCTAATATAACATTGATACAGTTAATTTCCATTGCAATTGATGGAACAGAGAGAAATGAAATTGAAACCATATTAGAATTTGAAGGTTCTCGCGGAAGTATGTTTCGAAGTATGCTGATAAAAGATGATATTGTTTATTTTTCAGGAATGTTAGAGCAGTTAGAGGAGGATAAAGTTGTACTACCTAGTGGAGAGGAGATTCTCATGCCAATAGAGAAGAATTATATATTTTCCATTCCAATTACTGGGGGTAAGTACTCAACTATTTATGAGATAGAAGCTTTAGGCATGTATCATCTGATTAGGTTGTATGAAGGAAAAGATGGAATTTGGATTTTTGACTTGCCAGTTTTGGATTGGACAGATGATGATAATAATAAAATTTATTATTATAATACAAAGGAAAAAAAGATGACACCAGTGTTTCAAGAGATTGATTTAGATGAGGAAATTCCAATAGTAGGTATTAATTTAGATGGTCTGTATGGGATTAGTAAAGATAATGTTGTATGGCAATGTAGTGAGTATGACTTATCGGAGAAAGTATTATATGAGCTATCCAAAGATATTCAGATAGAAGAAGTTCTATATTATGAATCCTATTATCTTGTAGAAGAAAGTAGTAATCAGCTATCAATTATGGATAATAGCTTTAATATGGTAGCCACCATACAGTTTCCACAATTAGAGGATTCCACAGAGATAACTGCATGGTCTCTTAGTAAAGATGGAGTTTTGATTGGTGTAATGTATGAAGAAGCAGATTATACAATGGAACTTGTGTATTTAGATTTGCATGATATAGAGGAAAATCAACCAATTGAGTGGAAAAAAATAGGATAATAACTATTTTTTTATTTGTAATATTTATTATTTTGGAAGTAATAACTAGAATATAATAGAACTACAAAAAGGGAGGGAAGACATGGAGTGGAAACGAATATTCCAAAATAAACGTTTTTTAATTATGATATTAGTCCTATATGTGTTATGCATTTTTTTATTTTATCGGGAAATGAACAACAAAGAAAATAAAACTCAACGGTTAGAAATGAAACAGAAAGTTGAAAGTATAATAGACCAAGTAGAAGAATGGGAGAGTACAAATATTTTACAATATTTAACAGAACAAATACAAAAGGAAAATGAACAGATTTCACAGCAATATAATAGAAATGAAGAAGTAGAAGTTTCCGGAACGTTATTAGGATTAAAGGAAGTCTATCAAGAAGTGACTGCTCTAGATGGATTTTCACAAAAGGTTCAGTCAGTCTTACAAAATGAACAGCAAATGGAATTATTAGCTGTTTTTCAAAAAGACGATGGCTATGGACTAAAAAATATAAAAAAAACAGCCAGAGATTATGAGGTGCTACTAAATGTACATCCTAAATTAATGAATAATATATCGTTGAATCGCTATTTTGATTTTAAAATAACAGATTTTGTAATTATAGCGGGAGCCATACTTACTATTTTCATGTTTTTACAAGAACGAAAAAGAGGAATTTGGGAAGTTGTAAATACAACGAAAAGAGGGAGATGTTATCTGGCAATAGAGAGAGTGGGAATATTAGCTTTATTAATTGGAGTTTTCGTAGCATTATTTCATTCTACCATTCTACTGATTAGCATTTTTAATTATGGTGCTATCGATGTTTCATTACCAGTACAATCAATTACAAGATTACAGGATTTTACTTATGTAATGTCAATTGGCCAGTTTCTCATCTATTATTTTATAATGAAGTATTTCTATTATTTTATGTTAGCTTTGCTAATTTGGCTAGTTCTTTCTCTATTTAGAAATACAACAGTAGGACTTTCTATTTTTATATTTATTTTTGGTGTTGAATATACATTATTTAACACTATTTTGTCTAGTAGTGGAAAAAATATATGGAAGTATATAAATATTGCAGGGTGGATGAATTGGATTGAATATTGCCAACGTTATCAGAATGTAAAGTTATTTTCGTATCCAATAGAAATCAAGCAAATCGCACTTGTTTTATTTTGCATTTTTACTGTGGTATCCATATGTGCTCTTTTGATTTTGGCAGGTAAAAGAAAACCAATTGGCAAACAATCTATTTTTACTGTTTTTTTTAATAGGTTGGGCTCATGGATTTCAAATAAAATACCAGTTCCAAGTCTATTTGCTCTAGAAGCGAGGAAACTATTTTGGATGCAAAGAGGAATATGGATACTGTTAATATTATTGTTAATTCAAATTCAGATGCTAAATACTAGTAAAGTGTATTATTCCGAGGAGTTAATGTATAGAAATTATTACTATAAAAAATATGAAGGACTTGTAACAGATCAAACGCTAAAGAAAATGGAAGAGGAGGAGCAAAGTATTTCTCGTGCAATAAAAGAATTATCTAGTTCTTTTACTGGTGATGAAGCAGTTGATAATGGGATTTTTATACAAATACAAAGTCAGCAAGCAAGATTAACGGCTCTAAAAAGTATTATGGAGCGAGGAAATGGGATATTAGCATTGGGAGAAAAAGGAGTAGGAGCTGGAATTGTAAATCCTATAGGATATCAACATTTATTTGGTAAGTCAGAAGAGCACAAACAAGAGGAAACTATTTTTATGGGTGTTATTACTCTGTGTTTGGTACTTGGTGGGATTTGTTCATTGGAAAAACAGGCGGGCACTTATTCCGTAATAAAGGTAACCAAAAAAGGAAGTAATACACAAGTCATACAAAAAATATTGCTAGCTACAATATGTGCGATAGTAGTAAGTGGTATAATTTTTGGATTTGAGATTTATGAGGTTTCTCATCGTTATGGATTATTTGGAAATCAATATCGTGTTACAAGTATTTCTTTTTTAGAATCCATTTCTTTCAATATTAGTATAGGGCAATATGTTTGTATCATTTATGGTTTGCGTACATTTATGATGATACTAGTAAGTTCTAGTATTGTGTTTCTATCATCAAAGTGCAAAACAGTTTTTTCTGGAATTGCAATTTCTCTCCTTTTATTTGTATTACCTTCTACAATGTATATTATGGGAATATCTATTGTTGGAATTATTTCCGTTGTTAAATATATTCATATTTAGAAGAGAAATCAGTACCATGAGTTAAGTTACTAATGTAGGTATTATGGATATAAGACAGAAATATGCATCTGTAGTCATTGCTTAATCCTACATAATAGATGGATAAAATAATATATTATTTTTATTAGCTTATATAATAGTGATGAAATAAAAAAGGCTCTTATTCTACAATACAAAAAAGATGTACAGAAAATAAAGGATTAAAAATAAATAATAAATAATAAAAAAGCTATTTCAATGTGGAGGAAAATATGAAACTAGAACTGAAAAATTTAACCAAGCACTATGGAGAAATATGTGCTCTTTCTAATTTTTCAGCTACATTTACAAAGGGAGTATATGGAATATTAGGTGCAAATGGAGCGGGAAAAAGTACACTAATGAATCTTATTACAGATAATGTGGCTTATGAAAGTGGAGAAATTTATTTTGAAAATCAACGTGTATGGGCATCAAGAAAAACATTTCGAGAGAAAATAGGGTATATGCCACAGCAACAAGGTTATTATGAAGAAATGTCTGCCAGAAGTTATTTGTATTATATAGGTAGATTAAAGGGGCTATCAGGAAAACAACTAAAAAAGCAAGTAGAAGAATTATTAGAAATCGTAAACTTAAAAGATGAAGCACACCAGCTACTCCGGTCATTTTCTGGAGGAATGAAGCAGCGAGTTATGCTTGCACAAGCATTATTAGGAAACCCTTCCATTTTATTACTAGACGAGCCAACGGCAGGACTTGATCCAAGGGAGCGAATTAGAATTCGTAATTACATTGCTAAAATCGCAAGAGAAAGAATTGTCCTTCTTGCTACACATATTGTTAGTGACATTGAGTGTATTGCAAGTAATGTTTTAATTATGAAAAAAGGAGAATTAAAATCTATGACTACTCCAGAGCAATTAATTAGTAATATAATAGGAAAAGTAGGGCAAATCCAATGTACATTTGAAGAAGCGGAAAAATTGCAAAAACAATATGGTATGGGAACGATGATACAAAGTAATGATGGGGTAGTATTACGTCTTGTAGGAGATAAGTTACCAGAACAATCTCATATTATAACAAATGGAATTACATTAGAAGATGTTTATTTGTATTACTTTTGTAATAAAAATACATAAGCGGTCAAACAGTTGGATGAGCTATGGGTTGGAGGCGTATTGAAAGGTTGAAAAGTGTAAAGAAAAAAAGAATAATGCAAGCAGTACTAATTTTATGGTTTGGGTTTTCCTAGTATTTATGTGCTATGTTGCTTTTGATGTTGGTATTCATAGAATGGGAACTTTCCCCAAAAATTTAGCTACACTAGGTCTAATATTTTGTTTTTATTCCCTTTTGGGTAGATGAAATTTTACCTATATATTCACGTGCTTAGGGTATGGAGTAACATTTATCTTAGGTGCAATATTTCAGGCAGATGGGGTAGATCCTGGAGGCGGAAGAACAAACAGTTTGTGGAAAATTTGGTTTCTAAGTTATCTAGGTTTCATTTTCTTGGGATTGTTCATTGATTTTTATCGTCGAAAGCATATAGAGAGTAGGTAAGGGTGGTTTCAAAATATTAGAAAAGTAATAGTTGATAATCAGTGGCTTTCTTTTAGAAGTGTTGGTTTAAGAATTGATATTATATACAAAAATAGGGGCATTGTTTTTATATTTGAAAATAGTGTTCCTATTGATTATATAGGTTTTGTAGTAGATATAGTTTGAATTAATAATGTTAGGCTTATAGAATTGGAATTTTTTATAAAGATTAAATAGTAAAAAATAATAGACTGATTTTTTACTATAAAAATATAGAAAATTAATATAATATATGATAAAATATCAGTATATTAAAAGGAGAAGACTTATTTACTACATCAATATAGTAGACTAGATAGGAGGCAAAGGAAGTAATAATGCCTTTGTCAAAGGCTTCGGAACGGAGGAAACTATGAAACTAACATTTATTGGTGCGGCTCATGAAGTAACAGGAAGCTGTCATGTATTGCAGTGTAATGACAAAAACATATTAATTGATTATGGAATGGAACAAGGGGTAGACATTTATGTAAATCAAGAAATCCCAATGGCACCATCAGATATTGACTATGTATTTTTAACTCATGCTCATATTGACCACTCAGGCTTATTGCCACTACTTTATGCCAGAGGATTTAGAGGTCAAATATTTGCAACAAAAGCTACAACGGAATTGTGTGAAATTATGTTAAAAGATAGTGCACACATTCAAATGTTTGAGGCAGAGTGGAGAAATAGAAAGGCAAAAAGAAAGGGAGAAGTTTTATATGAGCCTCTTTATACAATGGAAGATGCCACTGGTGTATTAACTCACTTTGTACCTTGCCCTTATGATACAAAGCTACATATTACTGATGGACTTGATATTCGTTTTATAGATGTAGGTCATTTGCTAGGATCTTCTTCCATTGAAGTTTGGATTAATGAAAATGGAGAGGAAAGAAAGTTAGTATTTTCAGGGGATATTGGAAATACAAATCAACCTTTGATTAAAGACCCAAGTTATATTGAGGAAGCTGATTACGTTATTATGGAATCTACTTATGGAGATAGAAGTCATGGTAGTCGTCCAAATTATATAGAAGAATTACGAAAAATACTAAAGTATACATTCCAAAAAGGTGGAAATGTGGTAATCCCATCTTTTGCAGTAGGAAGAACACAGGAAATGTTATATTTTATTCGTAAAATAAAAGAAGATAATTTATTACCAGAATTTCCTGATTTTGATGTATATGTAGATAGTCCGTTAGCCGTAGGAGCAACAACTATTTTCCAACGAAATATTGAACAATGTTTTGATGAAGAAGCTATGGAATTAGTGAGAAAAGGAATTAATCCAATAGGATTTCGTGGATTGAAGCTTTCTATTACAAGTGATGACTCCAAAGCTATTAATTTTGACGAAAAACCAAAAGTTATTATTTCAGCATCAGGTATGTGTGAAGCTGGTCGTATTAGACATCATTTAAAACATAATTTGTGGAGAGAAGAATGTACCATATTGTTTGTTGGATATCAGGCAGTAGGAAGTCTTGGAAGGGCATTGCTTGATGGAGCGCAGGAAGTAAAGTTATTTGGAGAAGAAATCTCTGTAAAAGCTAACATTACAAAATTAGATGGTGTTAGTGGTCATGCAGATAGAGAAGGGCTATTACAATGGATTGGCAGCTTTAAAAACAAACCAAAGCAAGTGTTTGTTGTTCATGGAGAAGATACTGTGTGTGATAGTTTTGCACAAACAATTGAGGAAGAGATAGGAGTGAAAGCAACTGCTCCATATTCAGGTGCATCTTATGATTTAATTGCAGGAGAATGGATTTGTATAGGAACGAAAAAATATATTGAAAAGAAAAAGGCAGTTGTAAAAGGAAATCGAGTATATGATCGATTATTAGCAGCAGGTCAAAGATTGTTAACAGTAATTCGCCATAACGAAGGTGGAGCAAACAAAGACTTAGCAAAAATGGCAGATCAAATTAATCAGTTATGTGATAAGTGGGATAGATAAAAATAATATATTTAGATAGAAAATACCATTGTTTAACGATTGAGAAATCGTTTTCAATGGTATTTTTTTGTTAATAATAATATATGTTTATAACTTCCAATATAGATATAAGAAAATAATAAAAAATGTAGAAAATAATATATTAAAACATAAAAAATATATGATATAATACAAATATACCTAATGAAATAGGGTGAATAAAGATTATGGAGAAGGAAAGAGGGAGCAATTTGGAGAAAATAGATTTAAGTGGGCAATGGAAGTTTTTGTTAGATAGAGAGGGAATAGGATTTAAAAACAAGTATTTTAACGCTCATTTACCAAATACAATTATACTTCCAGGCATTTTACAAGCACAAGGTTATGGAAATGATATTGATAGAAACACCCCATGGGTACAAAGTTTATATGACAAGCTTTGGTATGAGAGAGATGAGTATAAAGTAGCACAAGAAGAACAGGTAAATGTACCATTTTTAAGCCAACCACCAAAACATTATACAGGACTTGCATGGTATGAAAAAGAAGTAGTCATTGAAGAAGAAGGTTATTATTCATTATATATGGAAGCAACAAGGTGGAAAACAAGTGTATGGGTAGATGGACAATTTATGGGGAGTATAACATCACTTTGTGGTCCTCATGAATACGATTTAAAAAGACTAGAAAAAGGAATACATAAGATTACAGTTTGTGTAGATAATGGCTGGCAACTGCCATATCGTCCAGATGGACATGGAGTATCCGATGCACTGGCGGCTACATGGAATGGTATAGTAGGAGAAATTAGTCTTAAAAAGAGAGGGGAAATCTCTATTGCAGATGTGCAAGTATATACAGACATACATACAAAAGTGGCCACCTTTTTAGTAACAGTAAAAAAAGAGTTGGACCATATGAAAAAAGTAGTTGTAGAGGTAAACTCTGTAATAGGAAAAGATAAAGAGGAAAGTAACTGTTTAGAACAGTTATTAGCTACTACTATTTCTACAATTATAAAAGAAAAAGTACAAACAATAGAAATACAACTAGAATATCCAAAAGAAACTAAATTTTGGGATGAGTTTACACAACATATATGTAAAGCAAGAATATTCTTATCCGAGGAAAGTTGTAAACAGCCTTGTTCTACATGGGACACAACGTTTGGATTTAGAGAAGCTTACACAAAGGATGGGCTATTTTTTATAAATAATAGACCGACTTATTTTAGAGGCACCCATTTTGGAGGAGATTTTCCTCTTACTGGTTATCCATCAACCGATGTAGAGTACTGGAAGAATATATTTTTGACAGTAAAAAATTGGGGGCTTAACTTTGTTCGTTGCCATTCTTATTGCCCACCAAAGTCTGCATTTGTAGCAGCGGATGAGTTAGGTGTATATATTCAAGTAGAATGTCCTATGTGGAATGTATTCTCAAAAGGAAATCCAATGAATAAAGTGCTAGAAGAAGAGACAGATAGAATATTAAAGTACTTTGGAAATCACCCATCTTTTGTTTTATTATCTCCATCCAATGAACCAGGAGGAGACTGGTTAGAGCCGTTAACAAATTGGGTGGCAAATTGTAAAAAGAAAGATAGAAGACATTTATATACCATTCAATCTGGCTGGCCATATAAGATGCCACCAAGTGAAATTGCTGGAACAGACTATGTATATTTTCATCGCTCAGGCTTTGGTATTGAGCCAGGAGGAACCATTCGCAATTTTAAAGGGTGGCATGGAAAGGATTATTTACCATCTGTAGAAGGTATTAAATATCCAGTGATTTCCCATGAACTAGGTCAGTGGTGTTCTTATCCTGATTTTGATATTATAAATAAATTTAAAGGTTTTTTACAACCAGGAAATTTTAAAGTGTTTAAAGAAAGTATGAAACAAAATGGTTTATTGCCTTTAAACAAAACATTTGCATATTGTTCAGGAAAACTGAAAATGGAAATGTTTAAAGAAGAATTAGAAGCTAACTTTAGAACTCCACACTTATATGGATTTGAACTACTTGATTTGCATGACTATTTAGGACAGGGAACCGCCTTAGTAGGAGTATTAGACGCTTTTTGGGAGTCAAAAGGATTTGTAGAGCCAGAAGAGTTTCGTCATTATTGTAATGAAACTGTATTATTGCTTCGTATTGAAAAAAGAGTATTTACAAAAAAGGATACATTTTCTTATCCATTAGAAGTATGTCATTTTGGAAAAGAGCCACTGATGAAACAAAAAATCTCTTATGAAGTAATAACAGAAGAAGATGGAGAAGTGATTGTAATACATAGTGGTATTGTTGGAGTATTGGATATTTTGTTAGGCAAAAATCAAAAGGTAGGACAAATACATATTGACTTACAAAAACTAGAAACAAATAAACAATATAAGATAAGAGTAAAAATAAATGGTACAGATATAGAAAACAACTGGAATTTTTGGTTGTTTGAAGATGTAGCAGAGCCTAAGCTAAAACATACTATTTATACAAGAAGTATAAAGGAAGCAATAAAAGCATTGGAAGAGGGAAGAAATGTTATTTTGTCTCCACAGTATTCTAGTTTTAGTTATGATTGTCCACCTCTTAGTGCAAGACCAGTTTTTTGGAATGCTCAAATGGGACCAAGCTGGGGCAGAGGTATGGGATTAGTATGCGATGTAAATCATAAAGCCCTTAAAAATTTTCCAACAAAAAAATGGCAGGACTGGCAATGGGAGGAAGTGTTAAAGGGAGCAAAAGGCATTAATCTTTCTAAATTTCCAAAACATTTACAACCAATTGTTCGTCCAATTGATGAATGGAATCGTAATTATCCATTAGGTTTAATAATAGAATGTAATGTATTAAATGGAAAATTACTTCTTGTTAGTGCAGATTTAGAGACAGATATAAAAAATAGACCATCTGTAGCAGCATTAAAAAAATGTTTATTTGATTATGTAGAGTCTAAGGAGTTTAAGCCTACGGTATATGTAGAAAAAGAAGTATTATTAAGCTGCTTTTTCCAAGAAAAAATTATGAAACAGCTACATATATCAGCTACATTAGAAGGAAGAGAGGACATATCATTAGAATCTATGATAGATGGAGACCCTAATACAGTGGTAGAAGTTACTGGTGGATATCCATATTGTATTTCTATGAAAATGCCAAAAAAACATACAATTTCTGGAATGGTTTATATGCCACAACAAAGAAATAGAGAGCATTTAGGAGATATTAAAGCATATCGAATCGAAGCTATTATTAATGGAGAATTAAAAGTAGTAAAAGAAGGGGAACTAACTTCCTCTTTTAGTCCAAAAACAATTATTTTTAATACTAAAATCCATACAGATAATATAAAATTTATAGCACTTAGTGGATTTTTTGGTGGCAGTGTTTCTATGTGGGAAGAAAAAGAAGACGGTTGGTATTGTGAAGTAAAAAAATATGAAGATACAACGATGAGTATTGGGGAATTAGCATTTATTTGCGAAGATGAAATAGAAGAATGGGAAGAAAATGAGGGGTTAAAAGAAGTTGTAACATCTAGTACAACTCAGGAAATTGATAATTAGCATTTAATAAAATTTGTAGCAAAGCTATAAAATTAGGAAAATAAAAACTAAAATATTGTAAGCATAAAATGCAGAAATGAGGTAACAATGGTTGATTTTAGAAAATATGGAATTGAAAAAGAGAAAATATTAGTGTATGAAAATCCTCTTCAATGTGAAGAAGATATAAAAGATTTTGTATTAGAAGGAAGTGCTGCTATTTCTTTTCCACAAGGGCGTATGCGCTTAGAAAATAAATTAAGTGCGAAAGAAGGACAAAAGGCAAATTATGTGTTGTGGTGTCCAGAAGATTTTCCATCAGATATTTACATTGAATGGAAGTTTACTCCAATTAGAGAACCAGGGCTTTGTATTTTGTTTTTTGCTGCAAAAGGAAAAGATGGAAAGGATTTATTTGATCCATCTTTTGCAAAAAGAACAGGAGAATATGTTCAATACCATCATGGAGAAATGGATGGCTTTCATGTATCTTATTTTAGAAGAAAGGAAGCAGACGAGAGAAGATTTCATACTTGCAATCTAAGAAAAAGTTATGGTTTTCATTTGACAGCTCAAGGAGGAGATCCTATTCCAAACGTATCAGATGTTACATCTTCTTACACACTTTCCGTATTAAAACATGAAAAAGATGTGTATTTTTTCATTGAAGATTTAGAAATATTCCATTTTCATGATGATGGAAAAACTTATGGGCCATTGCTACAAGGAGGAAAAATAGGATTTCGTCAATTAGCACCACTAATTGGTGAATATGAAGATTTAAAAGTATATGAAATTAAATAATGTACGTTGCTTGATATAAATGGCTTATGGTAAGAAAACAGTACAGAAATGAGGGTTAATATGAAAAAAATTTTTTGGGCAAGTGATTCAACAGTAAAAACAAACAATATTTCTACATATCCACAAACTGGTATGGGGCAAGTACTTTCTTTATATTTGCATACAGATGTTTGTATTTGTAATCATGCAGAAAATGGAAGAAGTACAAAGAAATTTTTAGCAGAAGGACGATTAGACAATATAAAAAAGGAAATAAAGGAAGGTGATTTTCTTTTTATTGAATTTGGGCACAATGACTGGCACCATGATCCAGAGCGTCATACAGAAGCATTTTTTGACTATAAAGACAACTTAAAAGTATTTGTAAATACAGCAAAAGAAGTAGGGGCATACCCTGTACTTATTACTCCTTTGTATTGTCGTTTTTTTGATGAAGAAGGAAAACTAAAGGAAAAGGTACATTTTGATTATCCAGAAGCTATGAAAGAAGTGGCAAAAGAAGAAAATGTTCCTTGTATTGATTTATGTGAAAAAAGTTATCAGCTTTTATTAAATACACATCCAATGATTAGTGAGTCATGGTATATGAATTTGCCACCAAATACTTTTTCCAATTATCCAGAAGGAAAAATAGATAATGCTCATTTGCAATATGCAGGTGCAGTTACTATGGCAGGATTAATTGCAGAGGGGCTAAAAGAGCTTGGAGGGATTTATAAGGAATTATTATGTGACTTTGCAGTTAAATAAGAATAGGAGAAGAGTATGAATAAAATAGATTTTCAAAATATGCTATTGCAGTTAGTAGAGCCAGTGAAATGCCATTATAGTAAAGGGAAAGCTGAACTTGATTTGGGAGCTGTGTCAGCAGGATATGGAAGTCGCATTGGGAGAATGGAAGGGTTTTCTCGGATTCTTTGGGGAATGGTCCCTTACTGGGCTGGTGGAGGAGAAGATAAAACTCTTCTTCCCACCTATATTGAGGGTATTACCAATGGCACAAATCCAGACCATGAAGAATACTGGGGAGATTTGGGGGACAAAGACCAAAGAATGGTAGAAATGGCGGCGTTGTCTTATGGAATATTAATGATACCAGAGCTTTTGTGGGAACCTTTAAGTGAAAATGCAAAAAACAATTTTGCTAATTGGTTAAATCAGATAAATGACCATACTCAGGCAGAAAATAATTGGCAATACTTTCTTGTTCTAGTAAATATGGCACTAAAAAGTGTAGGAAAAAAATGGAACAAGGCTAGAGTAGATAAAGCAATGGAAAAATATGAATCCTTTTACATTGGGAATGGTTGGTATGGAGATGGGCTTAGGCCACAAAAAGATTATTACGTGTCTTTTGCTATTCATTATTATTGTATGTTGTATGCAAAAGTAATGAAAAAAGAAGATACAAAAAGGTGTGAACTATTTTGTGAGCGAGCAAAAACATTTTATCAGTCCTTCATATATTGGTTTGATAAAGAAGGAAAGGCACTTCCATTTGGAAGAAGTTTAACATATCGTTTTGCACAAGCTGCATTTTTCTCTATGTATGCATTGGCAGAGGTAGATAATAGTACATTACCAATTACAAAAGGAATGATTAGTCGGCATTTAGCTTATTGGATGAAGCAGCCTATGTTTGATAATGGTGGGATATTAACAGTAGGATATACATATCCAAATAGCAATATGGCAGAAGGGTATAATGGTGCAGGTTCTCCTTATTGGGCGTTAAAAACATTTGCATTTTTAGCGTTAGAAGATAGTCATCCGTTTTGGAGTGTTGAAGAAGCTCCTTTTCCATTGTTGGATAACGTGAAAACTATAAAGGAATGTGATATGGTAATATGCCATACAGAAAATGAAGTAGTAGCTTTAACATCTGGACAATATCCAGTTATGAACCATACTCATGGTGCAGAAAAATACGCAAAATTTGCCTATTCTTCTTTGTTTGGCTTTAGTGTTCCCCGTTCCTATTACTATATAGAAGAAGCAGCACCAGATAGTATGCTGGCATTTTATGTCAATGAAATGTATTATGTAAGAAGAAAATGTGATTCTTTTTTAGTAGACAACAATAAAATAGTCAGTACATGGACACCAGTACAAGGCATCACAGTAGAAACTACGTTAGAGCCAATAGAAAATGGTCATAGACGTATTCATAAAGTGATAAGTAGTGTGGAGTGTGAAGCATTAGAGTGTGGATTTTCTTATCCAAATAATATGGTAGATGTGGATATTTATAAGGGAGATAGTGTCAGTTTAGTAAAAGATAAAAATGGTGAAAGTAAGGTAGAGTCTTGCGGTGGAGAAGGAATGGTTATTAAGTGTGTGCCTCAGGTAAACTTAATATTTCCAAATACGTATTTGCCAGCAGTAAAACATCACATTTCTTTGGGAGAAACAATAATAAACTCAACTATTACAACACATTTTACAACGAAACCAATTTATATAGGAAAGTCTCATTGTTATAAAGTAGAGGAGATAAATTATAATGGAGAATAGATATTTATTGTCAGAGAAACAAATAGTATGGGTACAAGATATATATGAAAAAATAAAAGAAAAGATAGATATTGAGTGTGAGCGAATGGGAGAAAAAATACCATATGTTCCAGTAAATGGACGGTATCCTGATATGGGAGAAACATCGCTTAGTTGGTGGACCAATGGATTTTGGGGAGGTATTATGTGGCAAATGTATTGTGCCACAGGAGAGGAAAAATATAAAGAAAAGGCACTGATGATAGAGGATAAAATTAATCCAGTATTAAAAGGGTTTGTTGGTGTAGACCATGATGCAGGGTTTATGTGGCTTCCAACAGCAGTGGCAAATTATCGTTTAACTAATAGTAAAAAAGCAAAAGAAAGAGGACTACATGCAGCTAATTTACTGTCAGGGCGCTATAATCCAGTAGGAAAATTTATTCGTGCTTGGAATCAGGAAGGACAAGAGGGAGTGTTTATTATTGATTGCCTTATGAACACACCTCTTCTTTATTGGGCGTCGAAAGAGACAAAGGATCCTCGTTTTGCTCAAATAGCAAAAAATCATACAGATACTGCTCTTTCTTACATTGTAAGAGAAGATGGATCATGCAACCATATTGTTCAGTTAAATCCAACTACTGGTGAGTTTGTTGATAGTCCAGCAGGTCAAGGCTATGAAAAAGGCTCTTCTTGGTCAAGAGGACAGGCATGGGCAATCTATGGATTTTCATTAAATTACAGATATACAAATGACAATACGTATTTAGATGTAGCAAAAAAAATAGCTCATTACTTTATTGCAAATGTAGCAATCCACAATTATTTACCGCTTCTTGATTTTCGTGCACCAAAAGAACCAGTTTATTATGATTCTACAGCAGGCGCTTGTGCAGCCTGTGGTCTATTAGAATTATCAAAACATGTAGGAAAGTATGAAAAACAACTGTATATACAATCTGCAATTTCTATCTTGCAATCTATGGAAAAAAGTTTTTGTAATTGGAATATAGAAGAAGATGGTATTTTAGGGTACGGTTCAGCAAGATATAATAGAGCAGATGATAGAGAAGTGCCCATTATTTATGGAGACTACTTTTTTATTGAAGCAATTTTAGAGTTATTGGGAAAAGGTTTTTTAATCTGGTAAATAAGAAATACCATTACATTTAGAAAGAATACCTAAATGTAATGGTATTTTTTTATTACAGAAAATAGTAACCTTACCAGTATTAGAATCCAGATAAAAATTGGTCCATTGTTGCAGAGAAATAATCTTTTTCTAACATCTTTTGAGCATTTAACAAATGAAGTCGAACTTTACAAGAGTCACTAGCTGATCGACTACATCTTCCAGCTGGTTCCAGGCAACAATTCATATTCATTGTACGTTCCATAATATGAAGAACTTCACTAAGAGTAATTGTTTCTAAATCCTTGCCAAGAATATAGCCACCTTTTGAGCCAGAAATAGATATAATTAAACCGTGTTCTTTTAATTTTCTAAGTACCTTTGCCAAGTAGTTATGTGGAATATTTAAGGCTTCTGCAATGTCTAATGAAGTTACTATTTCGTTCTTGGCATGGCTTCCTAAGTACAAAATAACCCGAATGGCATAATCTGTTGTAATATTGAGCTGCATTGCAATCTCCTTTCTAAAGTTGTATTTCAACAAGGTATCTATTTTGAAATATGTTGGAATATGGAGGTAGATGTTATATATAATAGTCTTAACATACTACTCCTTTGATAATTAATACTCTTATATATAATTTATAAATAACAAATATAATCTAAAATTTATTACTACTTATATATAGGTACATAAACACTATATATGAAATATAACAGAAAGTCAAGGTAACTTTTTGTTATATTTTACCATAAAAGTAGGGAGAAAAACATAGAGAGTAGGAAAAAATACTAACTTATGTTATAATGATGAACACAATAAGGCCAAGGGGGAAGTATTTGGCGGGTGCCACAAGATTATGAAGGGAGTAGTATTATTATATGGAAAAAAAGA
>CALWGN010000134.1 GCA_944380055.1 uncultured Lachnospiraceae bacterium | reverse complement strand
TTCCCTCGAAGAACGCAAGCAGCATCCCATATTTGTTTTTCAAAGCCAATTGCAGCCGTATTTTTATCTGCCATCTTCGTTTTCCTCCTCTGTTAACCTATCCGAAACAATTCCATAATATCGGAAATATCACATATAAACTCATTACAAATTTTTACCAGTACATGTGTAGTCACAAATTCATCGTTGGTAAGTTTTTCTAATGTTGATGAACTGATTTTTTATTGTTTCTTAAATTAGATTTTTTCATCTTCTTATCACTCAATAGTTTCCATAGTTTGTTATGATTCCTCTTCATTTAGCTTGTTTTCTTCTTTATTCCATGACCTACTATAAAGCTCAAAGCCATCCGCTAACCGTCTGATACAAACATTTCTCTAATTTCTTAAGCAAACGCCAAAGTGGTAATACAGTACATGATAATATCATTCAACAAATCAATAAAATTCTCCGACGTGTTCCTCTAAACTATGCTTCGTGTAAACATCTGCAATAATTCTCTTTTTACATACAATATAATGTGTTTTCTTTTAACAGCTTTGTTAAATTAATTATATCATTTTCTTTAAAATAGTCGATACTTATATACAACTCTCTTTCATCAAAAATAGTTTTTAACTATTATAGCAACGAAATGTTAATTTATCAAATTTTTAATTTGCATTAAGTATATTTTTTCAACTTTAAAGGATTTCTTATAGGAACATCATATACCTCTTCCCGTGTTAAGTAATTGGTCCTCAAATTCTTTAACGATTACACTGGATTCTCATTAAATAATTTACAATTCAAGCAAGGAATAAATATCATGTATAAAAGTTTTGCTTTTTGCTATTCTACTATTTCCCCCTAAATCTTTGTATTTTTCGTATATTCTGTTTGCAACAGACATAATATCTTCATCAGTTATAGATTCTATATCTAGGACTTTAACATCTGAAAAAGTAAGTTCCCTTTTCTTCATTTTTTCTGCAACAACAGCATATATAACATAGAATAGTACATCGTTTACCTCTGTATTTGACATAGTTCCATTGCTTTTTAACACATTTTGAACTTCCCTTCCAATTCTAGCAGCCTTATAATATGCTTCTAAATCCTGATTAGCCTCATACAAAAATTTGTATGTTGCCTCATCAGTTAATAACGTTGACGGTCTTGCTCTGGCAAAATCTGGTTTTCTTAACACAAGGGAGATTAAGCATTGAGCAAGAAATGATACACTAATTATATCTGTGGCTTTCTTTTTTTGGTTCTTATAATAGTTTTTTCTTCTGTCGTAATAAAGCCCTCGATTTTTAAAGTACATTTCTATTTGTAAGTGAATAGTATCTGTCACTCTTAAAGATGACTTTGGGATGCTTGTCTGATTATTTGTTGAAAAAATTATATTATCTCTAGATTCTTCACTTTCTGGTTTTATCACACGAACCAGTATTGTCCTTTTATCTTTACCTACACTCTCCAACTTATCAGAAAAATAATTAAATATCTCCCTAGAAGTCTGTAGCCCATTTACTATCTCTGGATTAACAACTTGCAATGATTTATTTGTAATCATTTTTATATCTGTTGACAGTATAGTAACCCCATTATTAAGCCACCAAAAATCTTCACTTCCAACTCCTTCTAATGTATCTGCAATACTTGAATTAACACTGTTATGCCCTTGATAATCTCTAACATTTGACTCAAAAAAAGTTTTTCTTAAATTATGATTATCATCAGTTATAAACTTAAAATATGTACCCAATTTCACAAGACTTATATATTCATTTTCGCTCAGTGATATTGGCTGATCCGCAAGTTCTAAGTTAACTCGAATTTCGCTATCAGTATTATACATGTCCATCAGCTGGTCTGCTGTTACAAAAAATACCTTTACATCTGATGATGGATAATATTTTTTTACAATATTCTTAAGTTCAGTAGATTGAACTTTAACATTAGGATGGACTTCAATTCCAAGAGTAATATAATAATAGAAAAAACGAACCTTCACTTGGCTTCTAATCAATCTTGCCATAGCTTTTCTAAACATACTAAATACTTCTATTATAGTTTCATTGTATCTGCCTACATATCCCTCTAATGCATTAGACATATTAAGAAGATTTTCTGAAATATTTTTCCACTTCATTATTACACTCTCGTCAAACGAAGTCACATTTTTTGTCTGTAAAATATAAAAATCTAGATAAGATCCTCTTGGGGAATTCAAATTTTCTATTTGATCTGCTGTTATCAATTCATCATTTAAAAAAATATACAAATTGTCACAGCCTCCATCATTTCCACCACCCGAATTGCCATTATCAATTTCTTCATCGCTAAGATTAAAATCCTTAAGCACCTGTGATGCCGCAAAATGTTCAAAATAGCTATTCATATCACTATATCCTGTTGAATCTTCATATTCCTGCTTTATGCATTCTTTCAATAATAACTGATTATTCGTCAATTGTGATGCCATACACTGTACCTCTCTTTAACTTTCACTTATGTTATGTTTTCTTTTATCTTTTCTATTTAAGTTGTAAATCTTAATTCATCAAATAAATTCAAGTATTTTCTTCTCCATACAGAATTCATATCCCATCTTCTTTAATCCAACTTTATCAAAATCTACCGCTACTGAAGTTCCTTCTATAGCGGTGATAGCTCCAATTCCAAATATCTTATGTTTTACTTGCTTCCCAACAATATTATCAGGAATAATAACCGGTTGCTTTGGTTCTGGTTTTGAAATGATTGGTAGAACATACGTAGATTTACTACCCCACTTTTTCTTAGAAGCAATCATCTTCATATACTGTTCATCCACATCCTTACCACGTACCTTGAAATCTTCCATATCCTTGAATACAAACATAGCCGGTTTCTTTACATCATTATCAGGTACAGGACGGATAGGGAACATCCAAACCTTTCTTGATTTTCCATCCTCACCAGGCTGGATTTCTGTGTATGGCTTACCAACCAGTTCAATCCTTCCACAGTAAACATACTCACCTGCGTCCATTACCTCAAAAAGATGTACATCAACTCCGTTATGGCCGCAA
>CALWGN010000133.1 GCA_944380055.1 uncultured Lachnospiraceae bacterium | reverse complement strand
AGTCTAGCAATGCTTTTACACCTAATGAAACTTTATCAATTGGTGGATCTGGTACTACATCTTTAAAAATTTCAAACTCAATATTTCCACTTTCTAAACGATATGTAACAGATTTAATCATCCCACTTTGTACAACAAATGGATCTGTAATAATGAATACTCTTTTATATGGGATTTCCATAAGGCGATCCAAAGAATTTTCACCAAAATAAATTTTTGTTTTAATATCAAAGCACTTCATAATTCTCCTCCATCCAAATACATGAATATATAACTACAATAAATAGTCTGGTAAATCACTCTTTATATTAGAAACTACTTTTTCTACCTTATCTGCCTTACCAATTACTGTACTTGCATTACCCTTTGTTTTTTTCTGTCTACTGCTTCCTGCCCCACTCTTTTTTTGTATTGTTCTTTTCTCTATTTCTTCTACCGCAGAACACTCTTCTAAATAATTTTCTTCATTGATAGAATTTATCTCTTCGTTTTGTAATTGTGTATCTTCCATTTCATTTACTTTTTCAATACGTTTAATACTTCCTTTACCTACTGGCATCCCTCTAAAATCTCCTTTGCTAACTCCATATACTCTATTGCACTTCTACTATTTTTTCTATATACAGCCACTGGTTTACTATTATCCTGTGACCATTCTATTGCACTATCTAATCGAATATGTGAATGAAATACATGTACATTTTCTAATTCTTTTAATGTTTCTACTGTTTGTTTATAATAATTTTTTCTTGTATCTACTTTTGTAATTGCAACACCTAATAATTTTAAATTAGTTGATAGTTGTTTCACTTCTTGTAAAAATTCAAATAAATTTGCTAAACCAAATAGTCCCCACGGACTTGCCTCTACTGGTACTAAAATATAATCAGATGCCACTAAAATATTCATTACCCAACCACCTAAGGTTGGTGGTGAGTCAATTAAAATGTAATCATACTGTTCTGATTCTTTTAATTTTTCTAAACAACGTTTCAAAATAAATTCCCTTTGCCATTTTGTAAATAATTCAAACTCGATTCCACTCATAAGGGTAGAAGAAGGAATTAAGTCTATATTTTTATAACTAGTGTATACAATATAATCGGATAAATCAGCTTGGTTTTTAATTGCATAATAAAGGTTTCTGTCCTTTTTTGCCATTTCAAGTACTTCTTCCTCTGAAAAAAAGGATAATGATAAATTTAACTGCATATCGCCATCGATTAACAATACCTTTTTTCCTAATGTCGATAAACTATATGCTACATTGGCACAAGTGGTGGACTTTCCACTACCTCCTTTATTATTTCCAAAACAAATTACTTTTGTTTTACTCATCCTTCTCCTCCTCAGGATATTTACAAACCACTCCTGCTGATTCAAATACAGAAAGCCACTGCTCCGATGGCTTTGTATCCGTTACTACCATTGTTAATTTGTTTAAATCAGCAATCTTTCTAAATGCTATTTTATCAAATTTAGAACTATCAATTGCTAGCACTTTTTCATTGGAACTTTCTAACATAGCTTTTTTTGTTTCTGCAAAATTTTCACTGGAATCAGTAAATCCTTTTGTAGCATCAATTCCTTTACAAGAAATAATTGCTTTATCTACATAAAAACTTCGAAGCATCTTTTCTGTTTGATGACCTAATAAAGCCAATGATCCTTCTTTCATAGCTCCGCCTGTACATAATATCTTCCAACCTGATACATCAGATAATTCAAACAATATTTCAATAGAGTTGGTGATAATAGTCATATTTTTCTTAGACTTGATGCTTTTTGCTACAAATACGGCCGTTGAGCTAGCATCAAGCATAATACATTCTCCGTCATGAATCATATCTGAAATAATTTCAGCAATTTTTTGTTTTCCAGGTGCATTTGTATTTTTACGAACAACAAATGGTAAATCCATATTATTATTTTCATTAATAACAGCTCCGCCATAGGTTTTTACTGCAAATCCATCTTTTTCTAATTTTTCTAAATCTCTACGAATTGTTTCTTCTGATACCCCATATGCTTTGCTTAAATCACTAACTACTACTTTCTTTTCTTCTTGTAATTTTTCTAAAATTAAATTTCTTCTTTCAATTGCTAGCACTATTTTTCCTCCATTTTTGCTTTCTAATGTAAAAGTATTATTACGATTTAACCATTAAGGAAATAATATAAATATATTTTTTATTTATATTATTTCCTTAACGTTTAATTTTAGCAATAGCCTACTCTTAGGTCAATATTTTCTATATTTTTTGTTATGGTAGCAATTTATAACAATTACTACCACAACAAAAATATTATCTTTTAAATTCCTATTCTAATTAAATAATAGATTGGCGAATCTTTTTATCCGGACTTGGAATAACAGAAGAATCTAAATACATTCCTCCTTCTCCCACAGTACTTTTTGCTTTGTCAATAGCTGCCTCAACTGCTGCCACATCTCCTGTTAATAACATAAATGATTTTCCGCACATACCTCTTGCTAAACGAAGTTCAATTAATTCTACATCTGCGGTTTTAGCAGCTTGATCTGCTGCAACAATAATAGCAGCAGCATCATAAGTTTCTAACACTCCTAATGCATTTACTTCTTTAATTTCTGATGCTCCATAAATCGCTGGAAAAATTGATTCATGTGGATTTCCTAATACAAAGCTATCAATTAACTGTGTTCCATGATTTATTTTCGCTGTTTCTATGGCTGCATTTACTGCACTTAAATCTCCAGTTAAAATAATAATATATTTTCCTGGACATACTGTCTGGGCTTCTATAATTTCAACATTTGAAGTTTTTACCATAGCATCTGCGGCAAGAATACCTGCAGACACAGTTTTATATTCAGCCATTCCTATCGCTTTACTCATACAGTGCACGTCCTTTCTAGTTCTTTGCGTCAATCATGACGAAATTATTATTTGCTTCTATCACTTTACCGCTAATTGATGCATGAATTGCAACACTTAATCCATTGGCTGGTGTAGCAATTACTTGCCCTTTTGTTACCATATCACCAGTTGACACTGCTAACTTGGCAGGTGCACCAATATGCTGACGAAGCATAATTTTAACACGTTTCATATCCACTGTTTTATCTAATAGTGGAGCCTTTTTGTTATAACGGGTTAAATCTAGCCTGGACATTAATCGCTCCATAGATACTTTTCTATATTCTCTTGATGGCTGTACTGGTGGAATTTCTATTCCCTTTGGTGGCTTTAGTCCAGCTTCTCTCAGTCCATTTTTATATTCTGCCATCAATGTTCTTGGAGATAATCCTTGAAAACAAGAATATAACTCACATAACCCACAAGAACAACAGAAAAATGTATTAATAAAAATATTTGGTTGTTGAACATCTTTACAAGTAGCTGCCCGCATAAATAAATGTGGCATGATTGGATGACCTAATGCAAAACGTGGACATAAATCAGTACACATAGAACATTGGCAACAACTTGCAGCCGCTCTTGCTAATTCTATTTTTGCACTACTTTTCTTTCTTTGAACAAGTAAGTGATTTTTAGGCAATACTAATACTGCATTTGTTGTCTTTGTTACAACATCTTGACCACTTCCAATAAAGCCCATCATTGGACCACCAATAAAATAAACTGGCTCCTCAATGGTAGAACCTCCTGCTAATGCAACTACTTCCTCAATGGTTACTCCAATCGGCACTCTTACTGTTACAGGATTATTTACTTCTGCAACAACAGATACTAATTTATCTACTACTGGCTTATTCTCATTTAATGCACAATACAAGTTATAAATTGTTTCAACATTAAATACAGCTACACCACTTTCAATTGGAAGTCCTCCTGGCTGTACAACCTTTTTTGTTACTTCATAAATTAAAACAACTTCATCACCAGCAGGATATACTTCATCAAGTAACCCTATTCTCATTCTTGGAAATTGGTCAATATGTGAATTTAAAGCATCAATTGTTTTTGTATATGCTTTCTTTATACCAATAATTGCTTCTTTTGCTCCAACTGTTTGTGCTACTAATTGAAATGTACTCATAATTTCATATGCATATTTTTCAAGAAGCTGTCTATGTAATTTTAATAATGGTTCACATTCTGCACAATTTAATATAATTGTTTCTGCTCTTTCATCCAACTTTGCATAGGTTGGAAAACCAGCTCCACCAGCACCTACTACACCGTTTTGCTGTAATATATTACTTAACTCTTTTATTTCCATAAGTATTCACTACTCCAGTCCTGTTCCATCGTCAATAATTCCTACAATCGCTGCATCAATAGGCGCCTCCTCCATACCACAACCGATACGGGCTGCACTTCCTGTTGCAACTAATACAAATTCTCCAATACCTGCTCCAACATTATCAACAGCAACAATTCTATATCCTTGTTCTAGGCTTTTTATAGGCTCTACAATCATAAACTTACTACCAATTAACTTTTCATTTTTTCTTGTGGATACAATACTTCCCACTACTTTTCCAACTATCATGTATTCCTCCATTGCCTGTGTGATTCTTCGCCTTTTGTAATAATTGCATACGAAATGTACAGCTTACAAATGATATTCTCAT
>CALWGN010000132.1 GCA_944380055.1 uncultured Lachnospiraceae bacterium | reverse complement strand
CCATTACATATGGTAAAACTGTCGCATCAGCCACACCGTGTGGTAAGTTGAAATGAGCACTTAAAGTATGTGCAATTCCGTGAACTAATCCAAGATTTGCATTAGAGAAACCAAAGCCTGCTACTATACAACCAAGCATCATCTGTTCTCTAGCATTTATATCAGAGCCATTCTCAACAACTTTTGGAAGATTTTCATAGAATATCTGTAAACCTCTTATTGAATGATACTTTGTAAGTGGTGTTGCCATATTTGAAATATAACTTTCAACTGCGTGTGTAATTGCGTCCATACCTGTTGCTGCAGTAACAGAAGGTGGCATAGTCTTTGTAAATTCTGGGTCTGCAATAACTTTATCTGCAACAATTTTATTATCAATAATAACGTATTTACATACAGCCTCTGTATCTGTAAGTGCAACAACATTTGTAATCTCACTTGATGTTCCCGCTGTTGTAGGAATAGCAATCAAAGGAAGTACATCTTCTTTAACAAGATTCATTCCGCCATACTCTCCAATTTTGCCTTCATTTGTCATTAATATATTAACAGCCTTTGTAAGGTCAATACTGCTACCACCACCAACAGCCACAAATACATCAATATTTGCTTTCTTTGCAATTTCTGCTGCTTCTTCAACAACCTCATTTGTTGGATTAGGAATTACACCATCAAAAATTGTTATATTTACATTAGTTTTTTTGACTTCTTCAAGAACTTTTTCAGAAATACCTGCCATTTTTACACCTGAATCATAAACAACCATCACATTTTTAGCATTGTATTCTTCAAGCATTTTAGGAAGCTCTTTTATTGCATCTATACCGAATACCACATCACTTTTTACAAAAAATCGGCTTGCCATTTCATATTCCCCCTTAAATATTTTTATTATTAAACAGCTTTATCTGCTGCAATTAATTCTTTCATTTTTCTAACGCCTTCCTCTGGCATTGGCTCATATACTCCAAGAATTTTAGAATACATTGTTGTAATAGCCATTTCTTCTGTATATTCTGTTGCTTCCATAGCAGCTTTCATATTTTTGCCACAGCAGAACATACCGTGATTTTTAATAAGAACTGCTCTACCATCTTTACCAAGAACTTCAACAACTTTTTCAGCTACATCATTTGAACCAGGCATTGTAAATGGTACAATACCTACAGGAACAAATTCACACTGTGGTGGTGTAATAGGTTTTAATTCTGTTCCTTCTCCCATAGCCATTATAGTTGCATACATAGCGTGTGTATGTACTGTTGCTTTAATATCTGGTCTTGCACGAAGAACTGCTGTATGCATTGGAACTTCTGATGATGGTTTGTATGGTCCATCAATCCAATTTCCATCAAGGTCAACGATTGCTATATCTTCAGGTTTCATACCTTTATAAGGTATACCACTTGGTGTAATTGCTACCACATCATCTACATCATCTCTAAGGGCAATATTACCAGATGTACCTTTTATAAGTCCGTGTTCTACAGCCTCGAGAATTGCTTCTAATACTTGTCTTCTAATATTTTCATACTTCATATTTTTTACCTCCTTGAATTTATACTGTAATTTTATTTCAGATACACTTTTATATCAAACGACATTTTTCCGTTTTCATTAGGAAAAAAATTACTATCTCATACATAACTTATATATTGACTTTTATATAAAATAACCATATTATGTTATAAAATATACATAATAGGAGTTGATAGTATGAATATCCCTTCACTTTCACTAAGACATCGTAAACTTATATACTTTTTGCAAAACCAAAATACATATATTACTGGAGAAGTTTTAGGAACATATTTTCATATATCTGCCAGAACAATTCGTAATGATGTTGCAGAGATTAATTCTATTTTAAGTAATACCGGTATAAAAATTAAATCTAAAAGAAGTTGTGGATATATAATAGAAGCTGATGATAAGGAAAAATTAAAATTGTTAAGTAAAGCTAGTAACTCATTTTTATCAAGAGATGAAAGAATACGACATATAGCTCTTAATCTTTGTTATTCCGAAACTCCTTTAAATTTACTTGATTTAGAAGATGAAATGTATATAAGTCGCACTACATTAGAGCACGATATTATAGAAATGAGAAAAAAGTATATATTGCCGTATCCTCATATAAAACTCATACGTCATAAAAATTCTATTTG
The DNA here is from genome assembly GCA_944380055.1 of uncultured Lachnospiraceae bacterium. Taxonomy (GTDB): domain Bacteria; phylum Bacillota; class Clostridia; order Lachnospirales; family Lachnospiraceae; genus Fimimorpha. The sequence goes on along the minus strand of CALWGN010000132.1, from coordinate 1,253 downwards.
TCTTGAAAATGACGAGAGAAAAAAACGTGCTTTATTAAATAATTTATACAGCGAAAATTGGAATTATAATAGTCGTGGAAATTCATATTATAACTATCAATATATGGACGAAGATGTGGTAAATCTTATTATGCAATTAACAAACAAGTATATAATAGATAGCAATATACTTATCGAAGATATAAATATGGTAATACTAAATCTTTCATTAACTATTATGTATTATAGAATTATTGAAGGTAATCACCTTACTACTCCAGTAGAACTTACTTATACCGACCCTTTTTGTGTATTAGTTGCAGATAAAATTATGGACGACCTTGAAAAAAAGCTTAATTTTAAAATATCATCTTATGAAAGAAGCGATATATATTTATTATTATCTTGCAGTCGTATGTATAACCAACAAAATATCACTATAGAAAATACAAAAAAATATTTTAGTAAAGATATTTTAGATTTAGTAGATACATATATAAATAGTATTAAATCAAATTTTATTTTTGATTTTTCTAATAATGAAGATTTTTATGTAACTATTTTACAATATTTGCGTTATTTATCTTTACCTGTACATAATCTTAATGTAATGCAAACTCATTGGGCAGTTTCACGCTCAAACCTCATTATAGAATATGAAATAGCATATGCTTTCCAGCCTATTGCATATAAATACTGGGGACAATTTCTTAATTATGATGAACTTCTTTATTTAGCTTTTTGTATTTCTGGAGTACTTTCATCAAAAAATGATAATTCTCCAAAGCTTAATACAGTTGTTATGTGTCACCTTAACTTTCCGGCTGCTTGGAATTTAAAGCATAAAATTCTACATAATTACGGAAACACAATAAATATAAACGCACTACTACCTTTATATAATAAAGATAGTTTTGATTTTTCAAATACAGACCTTATTATCTGTACTGCAAATAAAAAAATTACAAACGAACCTCGTTGTCATACAATTATAGTTTCTCCATTTCTTGACGAAGAAAATAGAAACGAAATAGACACATATATAAAAAGAATGCAGATAAATAGGTTATTTAATATCTCTGCACCTTTTTTATACGAACTTTTCGAAGATGCGTACTGGCACGAAAAAATTGAGTCTGATAACTACTTAGAGGTACTAGAGCTTTTAGCTAATGACTTTATAAACGACGGTATTACATCACACCAGTATTTACGAGAACTTTTAAGAAGAGAAGCCATACTATCATTTGTATTTCAACCAGGGTTTGTCCTTG
>CALWGN010000131.1 GCA_944380055.1 uncultured Lachnospiraceae bacterium | reverse complement strand
AGAAAGACTATGAGCAATGTGAAAAGCTATGTGAGATGATTCCAAAAGCTACCATAATACATGGGGATGCAACAGACCATGATTTATTAATTGAAGAAGGCATTAAAAGTGCAGATGCAGTCGTTGCTATTACTGGAATGGATGAAGAAAATATTATTATGGCTTTATTTGCAAAAACGCAAGGAATTAATAAAATTATTGCAAAAGTAAATGAAGACATGAGAGCACAAATGGTAGAAAATCTTGGAATTGATAGTACGGTATCAGCAAAGGACGTAACTGCAGATGCAATTATAAGCTATGTAAGAGCACGTCATAATTCTATTAAAAGTGCAAATGTAGAAACTATGTATTTGTTGGTAGATGGGAAGGTTGAAGCGCTAGAGTTTTTAATTCATAAAGAGACAGGCTATACAAATATTCCACTTAAAGATCTTTCAATGAAGCAAAACATATTAATTGCGTGTATTGGAAGAAAAGGAAAGATTATTATTCCAAGTGGTGATGATTCCATACAGCTCGGAGATAGTGTTGTTGTAATAACAAAAGAGCGAAAAATTCAAGATATTGCGGAAATTTTTGTATAGGTGGAGGAATATCATGAATTATAAAATGACAACATATATACTTGGAAAAATGTTTGGTGTAGAAGCTATTATTATTCTACTTCCTGCAATTGTATCTTGGATTTATAAGGAAGAAAGTGGATATTCATTTTTAATATCTAGTGCAATTTTATTATTTATATATATATGTTTTGGAAGAAAAAAGCCAGAGGATACAACAATTTATTCAAAGGATGGATTGATTATTGTATCAGCGGCATGGGTGTTATGGTCTATATTTGGAGCGTTACCATTTTATATTTCTGGTAGTATTCCTAATTACATAGATGCATTTTTTGAAACAGTTTCTGGTTTTACAGCAACAGGCTCAACAGTAATTGAAGATGTTTCAAAAGTTCCAAAAGGAATTAACTTTTGGAGGTGTTTAACTTTATGGATTGGTGGTATGGGTGTATTAATTCTTGTAATGGTTATTACTTCTGTACATGATAAAAACTCTATGCATCTAATGAGGGCAGAGGTACCAGGACCAGAGCTTAGTAAGTTAGTGCCAAAGGCACGTACAACTGCAAAAATTTTATATGGGATGTATTTTGCACTAACAATTATTCAAGTAGTATTTCTCCTTGTAGGAGGAATGGATTTGTATGATAGCATTACTCATGCATTTAGTACAGCAGGAACTGGTGGATTTAATAATAGAACAAATAGTATCGCTTTTTATAATAGTATATATATTGAAATTGTTATCACAGTGTTTATGATTTTATTTGGAATTAATTTTAATTTATATTATTTGTTTCTTTTTAAAAAAGCTAATAATATATGGAAGGATGAAGAAGTAAAGGCATATTTTATCGTAATTATTGTAGCTACGATTTGTATTGCTATGAATATTTTTCATATATATGGAACTGTATTTCAGTCGCTGCGTTATGCTGTATTTCAGGTAGCATCTACTATTACAACAACAGGATTTGCTACGGCTGATTTTAATTTATGGCCTGAATTTTCCAAATGTATGCTATTAATTGTAGGTTTAATTGGTTCTTGTGCCGGTTCTACTGGTGGAGGAATTAAAGTAGCAAGGTTTTTAATATTACTAAAAAGTATAAGAAAAGAAATTGCAAGAATGCTACATCCAAAGTCTGTTAGTATTATAAAGATAAATGGGAAAAAGATAAATGAGGACACAATACATGGAGTATATATGTATATAATTGCATATGTATTTATTTTAATTATATCAGTGCTTATTGTATCATTAGATAATTTTGATTTTGCTACCTCTTTTAGTGGAGTACTATCCGCTATCAATAATGCTGGGGTAGGGATATCTAAAGTAGGTCCGTCTGGAAATTTTTCTCAGTTCTCTATATTATCTAAATTAGTACTTTGTCTTGATATGTTAATTGGACGATTAGAAATTTTCCCATTTTTAATGCTATTATCACCAAACTTATGGAGAAAGAAATTTTAAGAAATAAAGAGGAACTTACATGAAATATTACTTAGCACCATTAGAAGGAGTAACAACTTATATATATAGAAATGCATATGATGAGTGTTTTTATTCTATGGATAAATATTTTACTCCATTTATTGTACCACATCAAAATAAAACGTTTAATTCAAGAGAATTAAACGATATTTTGCCAGAGCATAATAAAGGACTTGTTACTATCCCTCAAATTTTAACTAATAATAGCTCGGATTTTATTCGACTAGCAAAAGAACTAAAAGATTTTGGATATACAGAAGTAAATCTAAATTTAGGTTGTCCATCAGGAACGGTTGTTTCCAAAGGAAAAGGTTCGGGATTTTTAGCAAAACAAGAACAGTTAGATAAATTTTTATATGAAATATTTGAACAGTCAGAAGTAGCAATTTCTGTAAAAACAAGAATAGGAAAAGAGTCACCAGATGAGTTTTATAAGCTAATTGAAATATTTAATAAATACAATATGGAAGAGCTAATTATTCATCCACGAGTGCAAACAGATTTTTATAAAAATACTCCAAACCTTTCTGTTTTTTCTGATGCTATTTCTCTAAGTAAAAATAGGCTTTGTTATAATGGAGATATTTTTACAAAAACTAGTTATGAAACATTTTATGCCCAGTTTCCAATGATTGATACAATGATGTTAGGCAGAGGAATTATAGCAAACCCAGGACTAGTAAACCAAATAGAACATGGAACGTTTATAGATAAAGTAAATTTAAGAAAGTTCCATGATAGGATATATATGGATTATATTAATATTATGTCTGGGGATAGAAATGTTTTATTTAAAATGAAAGAATTATGGTTTTACATGATTCATTTATTTTCAAATCATGAAAAATATGCAAAGAAAATTAAGAAATCAGAGAAACTTATGGATTATGAAAAAGCGGTAAATAGTTTGTTTGAAGAGCAGGAACTAGTAGTTCGATAACTGATATCAATATACGTATAATAAATCTTGCGATATGTCAAATAGCAACTTTTCAGATACCTATTGGAATCGAGTGAATGTAATTGCATCAAAAGGAGTAGGTAGTAAGTTTGTGAGTAGCCACATAAAAAATACGACTATATCAAATTGCAATTTTAGTTACATTAATTTGGATGAATCTAAAATGGAAAATGTCAAAATAGAAGGTAGCAAATTAAATAATGGTAGTATGTCTCAGTGCAAATGTAAAAATATTATTTGGGAGAAAACAGAACTTGAACATTTAAACTGCTTTAAGACAAGCCTAAAAGATATGGATTTTACATCAAGCAATATTTCAGGCATAATATTATCGGATGATTGTAGTGAGTTAAAGGGTGTAGTTGTGGATGTTTATCAAGCAGTAGAATTGGCAAAAAGACTTGGAATTATTATCAAGTAAAAAATTCAATACAGCATATTATAAAAAACAGGTTCTTTGTTATAGGTCATAGAAACTTATAGCAGAGAGCCTGTTTTTTTAATACCATAGTTATATTTTATTTAATGCTACATATAATGTGTAAAGGAGGTTTTTTATGGACAGAAAAGAACAATTAGTAAAAATTTTTCCAAGAAATATAAAAGAAATATTTTTAAGTAGTTCCTTAGATTTTAAAAGGCTTCAGGAAATAAGGCTTAGAATTAATCGGCCAATTATTATAAATTATAATAATAAGGAATATTATATTACAAAAGATGGTCAGTTAGAAAAAAATGGAGATAGAGGTTACATAGTCAGTAGAAATGAAATGAGAGAAACAATGGAATTTGTTAGTAGCTACTCTCTTTATGCATATGAGGAAGAAATTAAACAAGGTTTTATTACTATTCAAGGAGGCCATAGAGTAGGACTAGCTGGTAAAGTAGTGTTAGATGGGCAGGGAATAAAATTTATAAAATACATATCATTTATTAACATTCGGCTATCGCATGAAAAAATTGGCTGTGCTAATAACGTTCTTCCATTTTTAGTTGGAAAAGAAGGTATTAAAAATACGCTGATTATTTCACCACCTAGGGCAGGAAAAACAACACTTCTTAGAGATATTGTACGACAATGTTCCAATGGAAATGATGTGATAAAAGGAATGTCTGTTGGTGTAGTAGATGAACGTTCAGAAATAGGGGCTTGTTATATGGGAGAGCCACAAAATGATTTAGGGATTAGAACAGATGTTCTAGATAGTTGTCCAAAGGCTATGGGAATAATGATGTTAATTCGTACGATGGCACCTGAGCTAATTGCTGTGGATGAAATTGGTACGAAAGAAGATATAGAGGCTATCTCTTATGGTAGCAATTGTGGCTGTTCTATAATAGCAACCATTCATGGCAATTCTTTGGAAGATTTAGAAAAGAAACCTATTATAAAAGAAATGATAGAAAAAAAACTATTTTCTAGGTTTGTTATTTTATCTGGAAACCATAGTGTAGGAACAATATCTCACATATTAGATGAACATAAAAATATAATATATCAATAATGAAAATAGAAATGAGGAGAAATGAAGTTAATTGGTAGTTTATTAGTAATTGTTGCAACTACATTAATGGGGGCTTATTATTCCAACAAATATAAAATGAGAATAAAGAGCCTTTTAGAAATGTATCGAATGTTACAAATGCTTAGTGGAGAAATAGAATTTTCTAGAGGAGTTTTAGGAGAATCTTTTTTACGACTTGGAAATCGCGTAGCAAAAGAATACCAAGTATTTTTACAACAATTATCTTATCGTTTAGCAGAGGGAAACGGACAAACATTAGAAGAAAATTGGAAGCAAGCAGTAGAAGAACATTTACATATTACATATCTTACAAAAGAAGACTATGATTTATTTATTTCTTTAGGTGAACAGCTTGGATACTTAGATTATGAAATGGAGTTAAAAACAATATCTATGTATATGGATCGCTTACAGTTGAAAATTTCTAATTTAGAAAAAGAGATGACTACAAAATGTAAGTTATATCATACTCTTGGTATTGCAAGTGGTTGTTTATTTGTTCTTTTTATTATTTAACAAATGGAAGCATAAAAAAGCTTCAGAAATAGAGGGTGTTATGAGTATAAATTTAATTTTTAAAATAGCTGCAGTTGGCATTTTAGTATCTGTTGTAAGTCAGGTATTAAAGCATAGTGGCAGAGAGGAACAAGCCTTTTTAACTAGCTTAGCAGGGCTTATATTAGTATTATTTTGGATTGTGCCATATATTTCAGAGCTATTTGAAACAATAAGAAAGTTATTTTATTTGTAATCAAAGAAAGGAGAAATTATGGTACAAGTAGCAATCATAGGAGTTGTAGCAGCACTATTAACTCTCCAATTAAAAGGAATGAAGTCAGATTATGCAATCTATGTTGTACTAGGGGCAGGTATAATTATATTTTTCTTTTCTATTGAAAAAATACAATATATTTTAGAAGCAATTAAAAAAATCGAAGGATATATATCAGTAAATAAATCCTATTTAACAACGTTACTAAAAATTGTAGGGATTACATATATTTCCGAGTTTGCATCTAATATTTGTAAAGATGCGGGAAATAGTAGTATTGCTGGACAAATTGAAATATTTTCAAAGCTAATGATACTAGCGATTAGTACACCTATTATTTTGGCATTATTAGAAACTTTAAATGAGTTTTTATCATAGAGATGAGGAAGGTATGCGAACTATATTTTGTATTATTTGTTTTATATTGATTATAAGCTCTAATACTGTATACGCAAAAGATGAGGAAACATATAATTATGATTATACTCAAATACAAGAAACGATTGATAAGTCCTTATCAGGAAATAAGTTACAGTTTTCCGAATTAGTGGACAAGCTAGTATCAGGGAATACTGATGGACTAATAGAAAAAAGTATCGATTATGGATTGCAATATTTATTTTACGAAATAAATGCAAATAGAAATGCAATTGTTCAAGTGATTGTTATTGCAACGATAGGTGCTGTATTTTCTAATTTTTCTTTTGTATTTAAAAATAATCAAGTATCTGAAATTAGTTTTTATGTTACATATTTGGCTATGATTACAATACTTGCTGCCGGACTTCAAACAGCAGTAACTATTACAACAGATATGCTATCGGCACTTATTTCATTTATGAGAGCATTAGTGCCTGCTTATTTTATGGCAGTAGCCTTTGTAGGTGGAGCAACATCTTCTATGGTATACTCTCAGTTTATGATAGCTATTATTACTGTAGTGCAGTATGTGTTAAATTACATTATGATAC
>CALWGN010000130.1 GCA_944380055.1 uncultured Lachnospiraceae bacterium | reverse complement strand
AGTTCAGACGTGTGCTCTTCCGATCTCATATCTATTCTATCTTGATTTTTTCTTGCTGAGAATAAAGCTGCTTCATCTCCACCTGCACCTGCACGAATTTCAACAATTACGTTTTTATCATCATTAGGGTCTTTTGGAAGAAGTAAAATCTTAATTTCATTTTCTAATTGTTCAATGCTCTTTTTCGCTTCTGAAAGCTCTTCTTTTAACATTTCACGCATTTCTTCATCATTTTCTTCTTCTAACATTGCCAAACTATCTGCCACTGTTTGCTTTGCATCTTTATACTTTTTGTATGTTTCTACTAATGGTGTTAAATCTGCATGCTCCTTCATTAGCTTTCTGAATTGCTTTTGATCTTCTGCAATAGAAGGATTATTTAACTCTAACATTAATTCTTCATAACGAATTAAAATATCATCTAATCTATCAAACATTTCTTTCCTCCAATGTTACTACTATCATTTCTATTAAAATATTATAAACCATAAGTAGCCTTCACTACTCGATCAAGTCCAGCTAAATCTTTTATAACAAAAATGTCCTTGTATCCATTTTTCTTTAAAATATGACTAACTGCATCTCCTTGGTCGTGACCTATTTCAAAATAAATTTTCCCATTTGGTTGTAAATAAGCCTTTCCTATTCTAGCAATTTTTTCATAAAAATACAACCCTTCATCTGGACCATATAGTGCAATATAAGGCTCAAAATCCTTTACTTCTGGCTCTAATGTTTCAATTACTTCTTTTCTAATATATGGTGGATTAGATACAATACAATCAAATGTTTTATTTTCCACATTAGTAAATAAATCGCTTTCAATAAAATTGACAGAAGCACTTAGCTTTTCATTATTCCTTTTTGCTACTTCTAATGCTTCCTTTGATATATCTACTCCTACCACTTCTTTAAAGTGTCCTAATTTATCTAAACTAATAGCAATACAGCCTGATCCAGTGCAAATATCTATGATACGTTCTCCATATCCATCTTTTAATACTTCTTCCACTAAAACTTCTGTATCCTGCCTTGGAATTAACACATGTTCATTCACAAAAAACTCCAATCCCATAAATTCTTGCTCATTTGTTAAATGCTGAAGTGGGATTCTTTTTTTTCTTTTCCTTATTAACGTTTTGTAAAAAGATATTTTTTCATCATCTAATTGTATTTCCTTATTCCGATCTAACAAATACGTCATTTTTGAAATAGAAAATACATAAGAAAGCAAATACCATGCATCTATATCTGCTTCTATAATATTTGCCTCTTTTAACTCATTTTCTCCAAAGGAAAGAAGTTTTTCATAACAAGTAATCACTAGTTTGCACCTTCCTTAACCTTTTTATTAAAGTTTTCCTTTACATATGATTTCCAGTCAAATACTTCTTCTACTGCGCAAATTGCTACCTCTACCATATCTTCTGTAGGTTCTTTTGTAGTTAAATTTTGAAGCCACATTCCTGGTCTACTTAATATATCTACTAGTTTGCTATTACTATTTCCTGCCAATCTTAAAAATTCATAAGATACTCCAGCAATGACAGGTATTAGTAACACACGACTTAATAAGCGAAGCCATAATGTATCGACTCGTATTACCATGAAAAATAAAATACTAATTACCATTACAATAAGCATAAAGCTAGTTCCACAACGTTTGTGTTGCTTTGAGCTTTTCATAACATTTTTAACAGTTAATTCTAATCCATTTTCAATACAATTAATACACTTATGCTCAGCACCATGATACATAAATACACGTTTAATTTCATCCATAAGAGAAATCAAAACAACATATCCGACAAAAATTCCAATTCTTATTATCCCTTCTACTAATGATAATAAGAACACGGATGAGATAAACCCCTTTAAAAAATTAGATATAATAGCTGGCAATAACATAAATATTCCAATTGCCATAATCACTGCAAATACAGTACTACAAGTAATTAAAACTTTTTCTAACTTATCACCCAATATACCTCTTAATGCCTTTTCTAATTTACTTTCTTTCTGCTCCTCTTCCTCTTCAAAAAAGCTAGCAGAAAAATTCAAACATTTTGAACCTAATAATAATGAATCTATAAAACTAAATATTCCTCGAACAAAAGGCATTTTAGTTAATTTATTATCATAACAGACACCTAAAAATTCATCCGTTTTTAGGGCTATTTCTTTATTTTCTTTTCTTACAGCAACTGAATACTTTGTACCATTTTTCATCATAATACCTTCAATTACCGCTTGTCCACCAATTCCAGATGATTTCATATCTACTCCTTACACAAATAAATATTCATTTATTTGATTATTAAATGATACTTTCTTTTGTGAGTAAAACTAATTATTGCTTATCTTATAATCTAAAATAGGTTGAGATTAAAAAACCTCAACCTTATCCTTTAATTCCTAATTATATACAATTAGTTATTTTGGCTAACGCCGTACTTACGATTGAACTTGTCAATACGTCCACGAGCAGATGCAGCCTTTTGTTGTCCTGTATAGAAAGAATGACACTTAGAACAAATTTCTACACGGATCTCTGGCTTTGTAG
>CALWGN010000129.1 GCA_944380055.1 uncultured Lachnospiraceae bacterium | reverse complement strand
TGACTAATTTCAGCTCTACGAATCATAGCTTGTTCTAACATTGACTGTATTCTTTGCTGTTCTATGGACTGCTTTGACTTTTCATTTAATAAAGAAATTATTTTTATTTTATCATCTTCAATTGTTTTATTAATATAATCTATCTCATTTTCTAAGTTTATCTTATTTGTTTCAATAATATTTTTTTCATTACAAATACAATCTATTTGAGTTTGTAACTCTTTCTCTTCCACTTCTAACGTAGATATATTATTTTCTTTACTTTGGATATCTTCACTAATTGTCTTATCTCTTGCTAATATATAATCCACATTAATACTTTCTGTATTAATTTGCTCCTTTAATACATTAATGTTTCCTTGCAAATTCCCTTTTTCTAATACATTTTTTTGTAATTTTTCTCTATTACTATTAATACTTTCGTCTATATCAGATAACTTTTTTGCAATTTGCTCAAACTCTTCTTTTAAGCTTTCACTATTTTTTTGTTCGTCTTTTAAATCATGATCGACAATATCTATTTTATTTTTATTTTCTTGTAATTGTTTATTTATAAAAGCAACATCTAAAAGAAATGCATTAATATCATAAACTTTTAATTCTTCTTTTAACTTTAAAAATTTTCTCGCCACTTCTGATTGTTTCTCTAATGGCCCTAGTTGTTTTTCTAGCTCGTCTAAAATATCTTTTACACGAACTAAATTCATCTTTTCATCTTCTAGCTTTTTAATTGCAATGTTTTTTCTTCGTTTAAACTTTACTATACCAGCTGCTTCATCAAATAATTCTCTCTTTTCCTCTGGCTTTCCACTTAAAATCTTCTCGATTTGTCCTTGCCCAATAATAGAATAGCCTTCTTTCCCTATACCGGTATCATAAAATAATTCTTGTATATCCTTTAATCGACAGCTCGTACCATTTATTTTGTATTCACTTTCTCCTGAACGATACACTCTTCTTGATACAGTAACTTCATCATACTCAATATTAAGCTGATGGTCAGAATTATCTAGTGTAATAGCAACATATGCAAAGCCCTGAGGTTTTCTATTTTCCGTTCCAGAAAAAATAACATCTTGCATACTAGTACCACGAAGTTGCTTGGCGCTTTGTTCTCCTAGTACCCAACGTACTGCATCTCCTACATTACTTTTCCCACTTCCATTCGGTCCTACAATACAAGTAATTCCATTGTGAAATTCAAATTTGATTTTATTAGCAAAAGATTTAAACCCTTGAACTTCTATCGATTTTAAATACATATATTACCTCTATTCTAAATTAACTTATTTTTCTTTTATTACTTTCTTTTTTGTAAACTTAAAATAGCTTCATAGGCAGCTTTTTGCTCTGCAGCCTTTTTTGTTCTTCCAATACCCTCACCAACAACCATTTCACCAATGCGGGCACATACTCTAAACTCTTTATTATGATCTGGTCCTGTTTCTTCTATTAATTGGTAATTTAGTGTATCTGTAAAATCACGCTGTACAATTTCTTGTAAGATAGTCTTGCTATCATAAAAGAGTTGTTTATTTTCTAAATCATTTAAAATGTAACGATACACAAACTCTTTTGCGATAGCAAAACCACCATCTAAATACAATGCTCCTATTATTGCTTCTAAAGCATCTGATGTAATAGATTCTCTCTTTCTCCCACCTGTAGCCTCTTCACCTTTTCCTAATAGTAAATACTCTCCTAAATCTAACTCCCTAGCACATAATGCTAGTGTAGGCTCACAAACCATGCTGGCACGCATTTTTGTTAATTCTCCCTCTGGCTTGTTTGGATATTTATGATATAAAAATTCACTAGAAATAACTTCTAATACTGCATCTCCTAAAAATTCCAATCTCTCATTATCATCTGTTCTCTTCATTCTATGTTCATTAATAAATGAGCTATGAGTTAATGCTTGTACTAATAACTTTTGATTTTTAAATTGATAACCGATTTTTTGCTCTATTTTATCAATTAGTAATTGTTTTTTCATTGATATCTCATTTCCTTCTTTTTTATTTTCCTTATAAAATCTAATTCATTAAAACTATTTTATTATATTTTTCTCCTAATTACAACAATAGATGTGGTAAAACCACATCTATTGTACTTTCACATTATAAAAATTTATATCTTTTATAACACTATATATTATGCCATTGCAGCTTTGATTTGCTCTACTGCATCACCAACAGTTGAAATACGTTCTGCTGCTTCTGTTGCAATTTCAATATCAAATTCTTCTTCAATTCCCATAATAATTTGGAAAACATCCAACGAATCTGCACCTAAATCATCTACAAATGTAGTATCCATTGTAATTTCATCTGCCTCTACATTTAATACTTCTGCAATAATCTGTTGTAATTTTTCAAATTCCATTATGAATAGTCCTCCTATTTTAAAACACTTTCTATTTTATCTTTTATTTTCATATATAATACATATTAACTATACATATCAAATATAAAATATTTCTTAGGTATTCTTAATTACCCATTTGGCATTATAACGTGACATAATAAAATTGTCTACTATAAATTATATTATTTTTTCTTAATATATAAAATTTATATATGCTTACCAAATAAAATCTGCTACATAAATGCGATTAATTTGTTAAGCTTTCTTTTATTTTTCCATTTATATCTTGTTCTTTAAAAGTTACACATTGCAAAATTGCATTTGTAACTTCCTTTGCTTTTGAACTACCATGTGCTTTTACTACAAGACCATTTAGGCCTAAAAGTGGCGCTCCTCCATATTCACTAGTATCAAATTTTTTTATAATTCCTTTTAATGCTGGTTTTACTAGTATCCCACCAATTTTTCCTCTAATACTAGATAAAATACCCTTTTTAATTTCCTTTATTAAAGCAGCTCCTGTTCCTTCATATAGCTTTAAAATTACATTACCTACAAATGCTTCACATACAATAACATCTGCTGCCCCATATGGAATTTCTCTAGCTTCAATACTACCTATAAAATTAATATCTTTGCATTCTTTTAATAATGGAAAAGTTTCTTTTACTAATGCATTACCTTTTTCTTCTTCTGCTCCAATATTAACAATAGCTACTCTAGGATTTTTTATTTTCATTGCATTTTCCATGTAGATAGATCCCATCTTAGCAAACTGCACTAAATGTTCACTTCTTGCATCCACATTAGCTCCACAATCAATTAAAAGAGATCCTCCTTTTACTGTTGGTAAAATTGGTGCAAGAGGTGGTCTTTTCACACCTTTTATCTTCCCTGCAATTAGTTGACCTCCTACTAATATAGCACCTGTACTTCCACAAGATACAAAAGCATCTGCTTCCTGCTTTTTTACAAGATTTAGTCCAACTACAATAGAAGAATCTTTTTTGGAACGTATTGCAGCAACTGGTGGTTCTTCTGTTGCTATTACTTCTGTAGCTGGAACTATAGCAATCCTATCCTCGTTATAAGTATATTCTTTTAATTCTCTCTCTATGTCCTCTATTTTACCAACTAAAGTAACTTTAATATCTTTTCTCTTATTTACAGCATCAACAACTCCTTTAATAATTTCTACAGGAGCATTATCTCCGCCCATTGCATCTACCGCAACTGTAATCATAGTATCCTCCAGTCACCTCTTTGGGATTTATTTATATTTACTACTCATAATATACTAGATTATAATCCATAAATCAATATTTATTTTAAATTAAATATCATAAAAAAGTAACAACATTTTATAATGCAAAAAGGTGCCTCATAGGGCACCTTAATTCACTACTATTATTCAGCAGCAATAATTTCTTTTTTGTTGTAAGAACCGCATGCTTTACATACTCTATGAGGCATCATTAAAGCACCGCACTTGCTGCACTTTACTAAGTTAGGAGCGCTCATTTTCCAATTCGCTCTACGGCTATCTCTTCTAGCTTTAGAAGATTTATTCTTTGGACAGATAGACATGGTTACACCTCCTTAAAATTGTTAAAGATATCACGGATAACCGACATTCTTGGGTCAAGCTCCGTGTCATCACAGTGGCAACT
>CALWGN010000128.1 GCA_944380055.1 uncultured Lachnospiraceae bacterium | reverse complement strand
CGTAAGAAGAAGTCTGAAGCTGCTAGAAAGCGTAAGTATAACTAATTCGTGAGAAGAAACTCGTGAGTCGTGTTTTAAAACTTAAAAACCATATATAAGTAGACTTTTTCGTATTCCATCTACTTATATATTGGTGTAGTGTTATAAAGACTACTGTAAATTGGATGTGATTCCATTACAGTAGTCTTTTTTCGTATACTTGGAACTCAAATAAAATAAATCGCATATAATATGGTGGGAACTATGGAATTAAGAAAATATAGAGAAGAAGATTTAAAGGAAATCATTGACCTTTTTTATGAAACAGTTTGTACTGTGAATAGAAAAGATTATTCAAAAGAGCAAATAGAGGTGTGGGCAAATAGAAAAGATACTTTATTACAAAGAAAAGATTTTTTTACATCTTTGTATACTATTGTAGCCACAGAAGAAGGAAAAATCGTAGGATATGGAAATATAGACCATGCAGGTTATATAGACCATTTGTTTGTTCATAAAGATTATCAAGGCAAAAAAATAGCAACAGCTATATGTGATGAATTAGAGCAGTATAGTTTAGCAAAAGGAAATACTAAAATTACTGTTCATGCATCGATTACAGCATTGCCTTTTTTTAAAGGCAGAGGATATTGCATAAAGAAAGAACAGAAAGTAAAGCTTAATGGAATAGAACTTACAAATTATACTATGGAAAAAATATTGGTATAAGTAGGACTTTTTCATTATAGGAATAGTATGAATAAAAATAGAATATAGTTATTATGTATAGATAGGAGGTGGAGAGATGTTTGGAAGAACTAATAAGAAAAGAAAGACAACAGAAAAAAAAGAAAAAAGAAAGCTACATACAATGGAGTTAATAACAGAAACGTTAGGGCTTCCAAAGGATACTATTTTAGGAGCAGCATTAGTTCGTACCGTTGGAAATCATGAACTATATGTAGAAAATTTTAAAAGTATTATAGAATATACAGATAAAAAGGTTCGTTTACAGACAAAGACATGTAAGCTAACAGTAGAGGGAAAATGCCTATTTATAGAATATTATAATTGCGAGGAGATAAAAGTGACAGGATATATTATGGCAATTCAATATGAATAGAAAGCAGGTGTTGGCTTGAATCCAATGATTCGTTATATAAAGGGATATGTTACAATTAGATTGTTAGGATTTTCACCGGAACGTTTTTTAAATATGTGTAATTATAGAAAAATTGTAATTTGGAATTTGGAAAGTAGAAATGGAACATATGAATGTTGTATGAAGTTAAATGATTTTTGGACCATACGACCACTTGCTAAAAAGTCAAGAATACATATTAAAGTAGTAAAAAAGGTAGGGCTTCCATTTTTTTTATATAAAAATAGAAAAAGAAAGTTAAGTTATTTTTCTGTAGTTGTTTTTTTTATTTGTTTATTTACAATGTCAAGATTTTGCTGGAGTATTGAATTTGAAGGAAATCAAAAATATACGGATGAAGTATTAATGAATTTTGTTCATGAGCAAGGTTATGAGCAAGGAATACGTCTATCAAAAATTCAATGTGAAAATCTAGAAAAATTAATTAGAAACGAATATAATGATATTAATTGGGTATCTGCAATGATTGATGGGACAAAATTAGTAGTAAAAATAAAAGAAAATACGGAACTTCTAACCATTGAAGAAGATACGACAAATAGTTGTAATTTAATTGCCAATAAGTCAGGAAAAATTATATCTATGATAACAAGACAAGGAGTTCCAATGGTATCTGTTGGAGATGAAATAGAACAAGGCCAATTATTAGTTTCAGGTATATTACAGTTAAAAGATGATAGTCAGACGGTTATAAAAGAAGAATTGGTACGGGCAGATGCTGATATTATAATAGAAAGAAAAATTAATTATGAAAATGAATTAGATAGGGCATATAAAAAGAGAATTTATAAAAAAGAAAAATCACAGCTATTTTTAAAAATCTTTGATTACCGATTTGAGCTGTTCCCTATAAAAAAAGATTTACAACAGTCAGAAATAATCTCGGAAGAAAAACAATTAAAAATATTTGAAAATTTTTATCTGCCATTTTATTATGGAAAAACACAAATAAAAATGTATGAAGAGGAAGATTTTTTATATACAGAAGAGGAGATAATCAATAGGGCATCAGAGCAATTAGAGTATTATTATGAAAAATTAAGAAAATTAGGGGTAGAAATTATTGAAAATAATGTTAAAATGTTAGTAAATGAAAAAACAGTTGTAGCTTCGGGTACAATTACAATAAGAGAAAAAATAGGAATAGAACAAGAAATAAAAATAGACGAAAATATTGAGGAGACCACACAAGAATATGAGTATAATTGAAACTATTATTGATATTCCAATGGAACATCAAAAAAATGTATTTGGACAGTTTGATAAATATGTAAAGAAAATTGAAAAAACACTTCATGTGACAATGATTGCAAGAGACAATGAATTAAAAATCATTGGTGGAGATGGAATGGTTTTAAGAGCAAAAAGTGTTTTTAACAATTTAATTGAGCTTTCTAAAAGAGGCAATGTTATTACAGAACAAAATGTAGATTATGCCTTATCTCTTTCTTTTGAAGATAAGGCAGAGGAAATATTAGAAATAGATAAGGACATTATATGTAGAACCATTAATGGAAAGTTAGTAAAGCCAAAGACACTTGGACAAAAACAATATGTAGATATGATGCGTGAAAAGATGATTGTTTTCGGTGTTGGACCAGCAGGAACAGGGAAAACATATCTTGCAATGGCAATGGCAATTCAGGCTTTTAAAAATAACGAGGTAAATCGAATTATATTAACAAGACCAGCTATTGAAGCAGGAGAAAAGCTAGGCTTTTTACCAGGAGATTTACAAAGTAAAATAGATCCATATTTAAGACCATTGTATGATGCTCTCTATCAAATTATGGGGCCAGAAAGCTTTATTCAAAATTCAGAAAGAGGATTAATAGAAGTTGCCCCTCTTGCTTACATGAGAGGTAGAACATTAGACAATGCTTATATTATTTTAGATGAAGCGCAAAATACAACACCAGCCCAAATGAAAATGTTTTTAACAAGAATTGGATTTGGATCAAAAGCAGTTATTACAGGTGATATGACACAAAAAGATTTACCAACAGGTCAGACATCAGGTTTAGAAACTGCAATAAAAATATTAAATAAAATTGATGATATCGGAATTTCTTATTTGGATAATCGAGATGTAGTAAGACATCCATTAGTGCAAAAAATTGTAAAAGCATACGATGAGTATGAAGAGAAAGTAAATAAAAGAAAAACGAGAGAAGACAAAAAAGATTCTACTACAAAAAGAAAAACAAAAAATACAAGAGCATAGTATGTTAGAATGGAGAATTATATGACATTTGAGATAGAAAAAGAGGTAGAGATACCGTTTGATTTTGATTATGAACAATTAATTTGTGATGTAATATTAAAAGCATTAGATTATGAAAAATGTCCATATGAGGCAGAAGTAAATGTGATTTTAACAGGAAACGAAGAAATTCATCAAATTAATAGAGAACACAGACAAATTGATAGACCAACAGATGTATTATCATTTCCAATGGTAGATTATGATATGCCAGCAGATTTTTCTCATGTAGAAGAGTTAGAACAAGTTTACTTTAACCCTGAGACAGGAGAACTTATGCTAGGGGATATTATTATATCCGTTGATAAAGTATTAGAACAAGCAGAATGTTATGGTCATTCTAATGAAAGAGAATTAGCATTTTTAGTTGCTCATAGTATGTTACATTTAATGGGATATGACCACATGGAAGAAGAGGAACGAATTGAAATGGAGAGAAGACAGGAGGAAATATTAGAGCAATTAGGAATTAGACGAACAAAATAATTTGTAATACAAATGAAACGAGGAAAAATATGTCAAAGAGATCAAGAAAAAATAGCTTTATTGTGCAAGGGAGTATATTAGCCGTTGCATCTATTATGGTGCGTCTTATAGGAATTATTTATCGAATTCCTATGACATCAATTATAGGAGATAACGGGAATGCGTATTACTCTAGTGCATTTTCTATTTATAATATTTTATTACTATTATCTTCATATAGTTTGCCAGTTGCAGTATCTAAAATGGTATCCGCACGTTTGGCAAATGGAGAATATAGAAATATTCAAAGAATTTTACATGGGGCTTTAGCATTTGCTTTTGTAGTAGGTACTATATTTGGTTCCTTAACCTATTTTGGTGCAGAATTTATGGCAGATAAAATTGTTAATCTTCCATTAGCCGCTATTCCACTAAAAGCAATGGCTCCAACCGTATTTGTTATGGCATTTTTAGGAGTGTTTAGAGGATATTATCAAGGGATGAATACCACAGTACCAACTGCTATTTCTCAAATATTAGAACAGATTGTAAATGCAGTAGTCAGCGTTGCTATGGCATATGTATTATCTAACTTTGTTGGAGAAAAGGTTGATATTGTAAGAGGAACTGATGATTTTGCGAGTGCATGGGGAGCAACTGGTGGGACAATTGGTACTGGTGCAGGTGCTTTTGTAGCATTATTATTCTGTTTACTTATTTATAAAGCATATAAAAAGGTAATCAGAAAAAATATAAGAAGAGATAGACATAGTAATGTAGATTCTTATCAAGATATTGGAAAAACTCTTTTAGTAACAGTAATTCCAGTTATTCTTAGTACTGCTATTTACAATTTAATTGATATTGTAGATAATAGTATGTTTAGTTACTCTATGATTAACTCACCAGACACGTATACAACATTATGGGGGGTATATAGCGGGAAGTATCTATTATTAGTACATGTCCCAGTTGCATTTGCTTCTGCTATGGCAGCTTCTTCAGTTCCAGCAATAACAAGAGCTATGGTACAAGAAAATAGAGCACAGGTAGTAGAAAGAGTTAATGCAGCATTAAAGTTTACAATGATTGTTGCAATCCCATCGGCAGTAGGACTAACTGTGCTATCATCACCAATTATTAAGTTATTATTTAGAAGTGATAATAGCCAAGCTCATATGTATTTAGCAGTTGGAGCTATTGCTGTTGTATTTTTCTCCCTATCAACAGTTACTAATGCTATATTACAAGGAATTGGTAAGATGAATATACCAGTGAGAAATTCACTTATATCGTTAGTATTACATATTGCTATATTAGCAGGAGTATTGTGGAAACTAAACATGGGAATTTATGGTGTTATTTTATCCTATATATTCTTTGGTATGTTTATGGGAACACTAAACTTATTTTCTATTGGAAAATATTTAAATTTACAATATAGCATTTTAAAAGTCTATGTACTTCCTACCATTGCCTCTATTATTATGGGAGGGGCAGCATACGGAGTATATACTGGATTATATAAAGCAATAAAATCAAATATAATTGCTACAATTTGTGCAGTTATCGTTGCAATTTTAGTATATGGATTTTTAGTATTATTGTTCCGCTGTATGGATGAAGTAGAATTATATGATTTGCCTATGGGTGGAAAAATTGTAACACTAGCAAAGAAATTAAAATTATTGCCTTAATTGAATAAGAGTTTTTATTTTGCACATAATTACTACTAGACAGAAGATTTTCTTATGAGAAAAGGAGTGTGATTATGTGCAAAATAAGTTTAAAGGAAATATTTTGCCTTTCAAAAAGTTAAAAGAAAAAGGTAGGAAAGGTAAAAAAAAGTGGTTTCATATGTATTTTATAGGTGCAGTTATATGCTTGGTGGCTGTTTATTTTGCTAGCTATAAAATATCTTCGGAATATTTTAAACATACAGACTTAGCTAAGAGAACTAAGGAGGAGTTAGTAGAAGTTACAGAGGCAAATGTAGATAATGAAGCTTATGTAACAAAAAATACAGTATATATAGAGGAAACATATGATAGAAATTCTGGAAATATAACAGAAGAGGAAGGGGAAGTTCCTATTGCTTTGTTAGGATTAAATAAAGAAAAGGTAATACAGTATTGTGATTCATATGGAAGTTATATGACAGAAGAAGAAAAAAAATTAGGGCTACAGCAATGTCAGTTAATTTCTTTTTCTAAAGAAAGGATTGTCATTCGAAAAACATATATGTTAGAGGAAAGTCCAAGTTATAGCTATTATGCTATATTAGAGGAAAATCACTTAAAGGTATATTATAGTGATAAGAAGACTCTCTTTATTGATACACCTATTGAACTGACCAAAATGGAAGAAGAAATTATTAATGAACTGAAAGAAGGAGTGTTTATTAAAAGCATTTGGGAAGTATATGGATATCTAGATGAATATAGCGTAAACTAATATTATTAAAAGATTTTTTATAGAGTGATCTTAAGATAGCAATTTAATACAAAGATTAGAATATGGAAAAGATGCCATCAAACTTTATGGTAGCAGTTTGTACAAATAAATATTGTATATAAAATAAAATAGTTCAATAAAAACATATTTTCCCTACGATAGGAAGTGTTCAAAAAAAATTGCGAGGATTCTTCCTAAATTCTTGATTTTTTAAAGTTTTGAGATAAAATTTGCTTAAAATT
>CALWGN010000127.1 GCA_944380055.1 uncultured Lachnospiraceae bacterium | reverse complement strand
CTGTTTCAGGATTTATTATGTTTAATTCGTATTCCACATTACCTGAAGAAGTATTCGTATCATTAGAATCTGCTTTGCTAAAACCTGTTAAAACAAGTGTTGAACAAATCGTTACAACAGCAAAGGCTCCAATGATAGATTTACTTTTCAAAATCATTGTGTACCTCCTATTTTTTTTCTAGTTATCCTTTACAATAAATAACTAGAATTTATTTATTACGAATTTGTTACAAAATTATTTTAACAGATTTAATAATTTTTGTCAACCCTCCCCCACTTCATAAACATTTTGACACATTTTTTACATGTATAACTCCCTTTTCGACATTATTTAACACTTTAAATATTTTGTCTAATTCCGTCTTTGTCTTGCACCTTCATACAATAAAATCGTTGCTGCCATTGCAGCATTTAATGACTCTACGTTTCCTAACATTGGAATTTTAATATATTCATCAGAAAGACTAGCTATTTCATCAGAAAGCCCATTTGCCTCATTGCCAATCATAAATGCACAACCTTTTTTGTAATCTTTTTTATCATAGCTTTCTTCTGCCATAAGATGAGCTGCATATGTAGTAATTCCTAAACGTTTTATATTTTCTATTACACTTTTTAAGTCATCTACATATACAAACGGAACCCGATATAAAGATCCCATTGTAGAACGAATTACTTTTTGATTGTATATATCAACCGTATCTTTGCTCATAATAATACCAGTAATTCCAGCCCCCTCACCACCACGAATCATAGTACCTAAATTACCTGGATCTTGAATGCGATCTAAGATTAACAACATAGGCTTTTCTTCTTTGTTTAGTATGTCATCTAATGTATATTGTAACTGTTTTACAATAGCAAGCACTCCTTGAGGTGTTTTTGTATCAGACATATCTACAAAAATACTGTCTTTTACAATCTCAACATTGTAACCTTTTATAATTTTTTTTCCTTCTTCTGTTTTAGAAAAGCTTTCTGAAATATATACTTCTTTTATCCTTTTCTTTTCTAATTCTAAAAACATTTTTATCCCTTCTACAATAAAAACACCTTCTTCTTTTCTAAGTTTTGGCTTTTTTTGTAATGAAATAATATGTTTTATTTTATTATTAGTTCCAGAGGTAATCATAATCTAATCGGACCTTTCAATTCATTTTTAATGAGTTATATTTTCCAAATTGTTCCAAAGAAGCATTATCACCCACAAATATATAATGCTCACCTTCTAAAAGTTTTCTATCTGGGTCTAGCTTCATTTCAACTTTATCTCCATCTTTTCGTGCAATACAGTTCATTCCATATCGGTCTCTTAAATTCAACTCTCTAAGTGATTTTCCAACCCATTCTGTTGGAACATCAATAGCAACCATACTAAACTCTTTGGATAATTCTACAATATCAATAAAATTACCTGCTACAAGGCTTCTTGCAATTCTCTTTCCCATAGCTTGTTCTGGGAAAATCACTTCATCCACTCCAACTTTTTTTAGAACAGTAGCATGAATTTCATTTCTTGCTTTTGCTAATATGTATGGCACTCCTGCCTCTTTTGCAACAATTGTTGCCATAATACTAGCCTCTAGATTATCTCCTATTGCAATGACAACACCATCTAACTTTTTAATTCCTAATGAGCGCATAGTATCTGCGTCACATACATCTGCTCGAACTGCCATTGTAACGTAATCTGCTATATCTTGTATTCTATCATCTTTTATATCAATTGCCATTACTTGACATCCATTAGATGCTAATGCAATTGCAATACTTCTTCCAAACTCTCCTAATCCAATAACTCCAAATTCTTTTTGACTCATGGAATATCCTCTCTTTTTCATTTTTGTTATACTTAATTTATGAAATATTATACTAATTCCTGTGCTTATTTTTTGCACATAATAAAGAAGCATAGCTTCTTCTAATAGGAACGCTTCGCGTTCATTATATCATCAATACAGTTATCTATACAATAGGATATGACTATTTTTCATTTTCTTAATATTTATTAACCTATAATTTTCTAACAAATTAAGATTTAAATAAGTATTTTAAATTTTTATAATATTTTTCTATAAAAAGAAAAGTTGATTAGGGAATTCCTAATCAACTTTTCTTTTTTATATTATTGATGTTTAAGCTTTATCGAACTAAAATTTTACTAATTTCATATTGATATTCTGAAACATCTTTTTGCATTGCTAAAGCTTCATTAATATCAAAATCTACATAATCACCATGTTTATATCCAACTACTCTATTTGATTTTCCTTCACATAATAAATCAACTGCTTTTGCTCCCATAATGGATGCATATACTCTATCTTTACAGGTTGGCCTTCCACCTCTTTGCATATGACCTAAAATTGTAGCTCTCGTTTCAATTCCAGTAGCAGCTTCAATTCTCTTTGCCATACTTGTAGAATGTCCAACACCTTCTGCATTAATAATAATATGATGACTTTTTCCACGCTTTCTATGTTCAATAATTCTATTAATTAAGCCTTGTTCATCACCATCATATCTTTCTGGTAACAAAATGTCTTCTGCTCCATTTGCGATACCACACCATAATGCAATATATCCTGCACTTCTTCCCATAACTTCAATAATACTACATCTTTCATGGCTGGTAGATGTATCACGCACTTTATCAATGGCTTCCATTGCTGTATTTACAGCTGTATCAAAACCAATGGTATATTCTGTACAAGCAATATCTAGGTCTATGGTTCCTGGAATACCAATTGTATTAATTCCTAAATTGGATAATTTACATGCTCCATTAAATGAACCATCACCGCCAATAACAACTAATCCATCAATGCCATGTTTTTTACAGATTTCAGCACCTTTTCTTTGTCCTTCTTCTGTTCTAAATTCTTCACATCTTGCTGTATACAAAATTGTTCCACCACGTTGAATAATATCAGATACACTTCTAGAATCCATATCAATAATTTCTTCTTTTAATAATCCTGCATATCCTCTCATAATTCCTTTTACGTTTAGGCCTCTTGCTAACGCAGTTCTAACTACAGCTCGAATTGCTGCATTCATGCCTGGTGCATCTCCACCACTTGTTAATATGCCAATTGTCTTTATTGCATTTGCCATGATGATTCCTCCAATATTAAAATTCTACTATCCTTCTCTAAAACAATCCCTTTCTATCTTCTCTTACATTTTAATCTATTTTCTAAATGTTTTCAATAGTATTTTCTAAAACTTTGACATTTTTTTCACTATATGTTGCATACAAAATTTCTAACAAATTTTTGTCTATTTTTACATTAAAATTCTTTGGCAAACGCTTATATTGCCTTGTATTATTTAAATAAATAACTACTGAATCATTTCCATCAGAAGTTGTAAGTAAATTTAGTAATTGTTTCTCTTGTTGCACATAATGTTCCATATCTTGAAACTGAATCCATAATTCTTTTGGAATTTTACTAAATGGGATAATTTTTTCACAAATAATTTTTCCCGTAGATTCATCTTCATTAATAGATGCTCTTCCTCTGATAAAAACTTTTTCATCTTCTACTAGCCATTCTTTATTTTTTTCATAATCCTTTGGGAATATAACAACTTCTACTGTACCAATCAAATCTTCAATTGTAATAAATGCCATCATTTGATTATTCTTTGTTATTTTAACCGTTTTATTTATAATCATTCCACCAATGATTACATAGGCACCATCTACCACCTTAGCCTTTCCACTTTCTTCATCAATAATAAAGTCATTTGTTTTAGCAGTAATATTTTTTTCTAATAATTTATAATCTTCTTCTAATGGATGACCACTTACATAGATTCCTAATACTTCTTTTTCAAAGGTTAACTTCATTGCTTTATCATATTCTCCAATGTCTGGAAATGTAATTTCAAATTCCTTTTTCTCAGTTTCACCCATCATATCAAATAAACTCATTTGTCCACTAACTTCATCTTTTTGTTCCTTTGAAATCTGCTCAAGAATGGCTACATAAACCATCATTTTTTGCTTTCTTGTTCCTTCTAAACAATCAAATGCACCTGATTTAATAAAACTTTCAATAGCTCTCTTATTTAGTGTACCGTACATTCTGGATAAAAAGTCCTTTAAACTATAAAATCTTCCCTTTGCTTTTCTTTCTTCCTCAATTTCATGAATTACACCTTTTCCAATACTTTTAATTGCAGAAAGGGCATAGCGAATTTTATTACCTGAAACAGAAAATTCACACTCACCTTCATTAATATCAGGTGGCAATAACTCAATCCCCATTTGTCTACAAGTTTGAATATATTCTGCTACTTTATTTGGATTATCAATGACTGAAGTCATTAGTGCAGCCATATATTCTACTGGATAATAATATTTTAAATATGCTGTTTCATAAGAAACTACTGCATATGCCGCAGCATGTGATTTATTAAAGGCATATTTAGCAAAATCAATCATTTCATCAAAAATTTTATGGGCCGTTTTTTCATCAATTCCATTATGAATACAACCTTTTACGCCCTCTTCTTCATTGCCATATACAAAATTTTGTCGCTCTTTTTGCATGACGGATTCTTTTTTCTTTGACATGGCTCTTCTTACCAAATCGCTTCGTCCTAATGTATATCCTGCTAATTCACGAACAATTTGCATTACTTGCTCCTGATATACAATACACCCATAAGTTGGACCTAAAATAGATTCTAGTTGTGGACAATCATAGGTAATAGAATGTCTGTCATTTTTTCCTTTTAGATATTTAGGAATAAAATCCATAGGCCCTGGACGATATAAAGAAATACCAGCAATAATATCTTCTAAATTTTCTGGCTTTAATTCCTTCATAAAGCTTTTCATTCCTGCAGATTCTAACTGAAATACTCCATCGCACTTTCCTGTTCCGATAGATGCAAGTACTTCTTTATCGTCAAAGTCAATGGCATCAATATCTATTTTAATTCCTCTTGATTTTTCTATATTTTTTACTGCATTTTGAATAACTGTTAGGGTTCTTAGTCCTAAAAAATCCATTTTTAAAAGGCCTAGTTCTTCTAATGTTGTCATTGTAAACTGCGTTGTAACAGAATCATCGGTTGCCTTTGATAATGGCACATATTCATCTACTGGCTTTTGACTAATTACAACGCCCGCTGCGTGCATAGCAGAATGTCTTGGCAAACCTT
>CALWGN010000126.1 GCA_944380055.1 uncultured Lachnospiraceae bacterium | reverse complement strand
AAATTGGAATGTAGAAAATAGACTTCAGGGGGACAAAGATATTCCATTAAATGATTTTGGAAGAAGTAAAACGAGAGAGGTAGCCAAAGAACTAGTAAATAAAGGAATTGAAACAGTTATTACAAGCAGCCTACAAAGAGCTTGTGAAACAGGGAAAATTATTGGAGAAATCATTGGTGCAAAGAAATATTTAGAGGATAAACGAATCATAGAGAGAGCTTGTGGAACAGCAACAGGAGAAATATGTACAGAAAAGGAAGAAGTATTTTTACAAAAAGGCTTTGAAAATGTAGAGCCAATAGAAGTAGTAGAACACCGAATGGAAGAAGCTATTAAAGAATATGCCAAGCAATATAAAAATGACACTATTTTAATGGTTAGCCATGGAACTGCTATTGGGATATGGAAAAAACTAATATTTAAATGTTGGGATATTGACTTTAATGAAGAAACAGGAGAATACACAATAAAAGGAAAGAAAAAGGATACCCATGAATCGAAGGATTGCTATGATAGTCAAGTCCCAAACAATAGTCAATTTTTTGTTATTAATATTGGAGAAGAATATAAGTAATGATATTACATTGCAACATAATATTTGGTATGATATAATTTCCTTTGGAAGAGTTCCTTTGGAAGTCTGCAAACATAGGAGGAAAATATGATGTATACATTTAAAAGTAGAGTGAGATATAGTGAAATAGATGCCACAGGAACTTTAAGTTTAAATGGAGTTATTAACTATATGCAAGATTGTAGTACATTCCAATCAGAGGATTTAGGAGTAGGTATTGAATATTTGAAAAGCAAACATAGAGCTTGGTTATTAAATTCATGGCAAATTGTGATTCATAGATATCCTAAATTATGCGAAGAAATTGAGATTGGAACACAGGCATATGATTTTTCATCTATGTTTGGTCATCGTAACTTTATATTACGGGATAGCAATAATCAAGTACTAGCTGTTGCTAATTCTTTATGGATATTAGTAGATACTATTACAGGACATCCAGTAAAGATTAGGAAAGAAGATGTGGATATTTATGGAAGCGGACAGCCATTAGAGATGGAATATGCGGGGAGAAAAATTTTACTACCAAAGGAGATGGAGGAACAAAATTCCTTTATAGTAGAATCTTATCATATAGATACGAATAACCATGTAAATAATGGACAATACGTTCAAATGGCGATGACATGTATTCCACAACAGGTGACAATAACACAAATACGAGCAGAGTATAAAAGACAGGCATTATTACATGATACAATTGTTCCTTATGTTGGGAAAATAGAAAATGAATATGTAGTTTCTTTAAATGATACCAATAAAAAACCATATGCAGTGGTATCATTTCTTGTGAGTAAATAACAAATAAATAATAAATGATAAATGATAAACGATAAAGAATGGCAAATAGGTTGCCTATAAAACCTAAATATGTAAATTTTAAGGAGTTATATGATAGAGTTAGGAAGAGTACAGAAGTTAACTGTATTAAGAGAAAAAGATTTTGGGTTATATTTGGGAGAAGAAGGTAGTGATACTGGTGTGCTTCTTCCAAAGAAACAAGTTCCAGAGGGGACAAAGTTAGGAGATCAAGTGTCTGTATTTGTATACAGAGATTCCTCTGATAGACTAATTTGTACAACAAACGTTCCAATGCTGCAAATGGGACAATTAGCAGTATTAGAAGTAGCAGAACAGTCAAAAATTGGAGCCTTTTTAAAATGGGGATTAGAAAAGGATTTATTCTTACCATTTAAGGAGCAAACAACAAAGGTAAGAACAGGAGAACGCTATTTAGTAACATTGTATATTGATAAAAGTCAAAGACTTTGTGCTACAATGAGAGTATATGATTATTTAAGCAGCCAAAGCCCATATAAAGAAGATGATATGGTGGAAGGAATTATTTATCAAATTAACCCAGAAATTGGGGCTTTTATAGCAGTAGATAATCAATATTATGGAATGGTCCCAATGAAAGATTTATACGATAACTATCGTGTTGGAGATGTTGTTAAGGGACGAGTAGTTAAAGTAAGAGAAGATGGAAAGTTAAATTTAAGTCTAAGACAAAAGGCTTACCTACAAATGGATGAAGATGCACAAACAATTTTACGAGTAATTGATGAATTTGATGGAGTTCTTCCTTTTGGAGAAAAGGCATCACCAGAGGTAATAAAAAGAGAATTTCGTCTAAGTAAAAATGCATTTAAGCGTGCATTAGGGAGATTATTAAAAGAAGGTAAAATTCAAATTAATGAAAACTCTATTAGACGCTTATAATTTTAAAATTTATTATTAGGAGGTAATGATGATGAAGAAAGTTATTAGTACAGATAAAGCACCTACTGCAATTGGACCATATTCACAAGCTATTGAAGTAAATGGAATGGTATATACATCAGGGGTAATTCCTGTAAATCCAATGACAGGTCAAATTCCAGAGGGAGCAGAAAATCAAGCAAAACAAGCTCTTTCCAATTTACAAGCATTATTAGTAGCTTCAGGCACTACAATGGATGCAGTAATAAAAACTACAGTGTTTATTAAAAATATGGAGGATTTCGCAACAATCAATCAAGTATATGCAACTTACTTCACTGGTGAGTTTCCAGCACGCTCTTGTGTAGAAGTAGCAAGACTACCAAAAGATGTTTTGATTGA
Organism: uncultured Lachnospiraceae bacterium; assembly: GCA_944380055.1. Taxonomy (GTDB): domain Bacteria; phylum Bacillota; class Clostridia; order Lachnospirales; family Lachnospiraceae; genus Fimimorpha. Next base: position 1,467 of record CALWGN010000126.1, on the reverse strand, counting down.
AATTGAGGCAATTGCTACAAAGTAGATATGGAAAGAACGAGAAAAGTTAACCTATTATTATATGTTACGGTAGCAATTTATATTATGGTAATGCTTTTTATAAAGGTATTTCAAATTCAGCTACCTATGCTATTAGGATTAAGCCTTAGCCAAATTCTTATTATATTGCCTACCATTGGATATTTCATTATAACAAAGAAAAGTCCATTAAAGTTAATACGACATCAAAAAATGAAACTATCTGTTCTTTTCTTAGTTGTTGTTATGGCATTTTTATTAATACCAATTGTAACATTTGTAAATTCTATTTCCTTGTTATTTGTGGAAAATGAAGTAACAGAATTAATGACAACATTAACGTCGTTACCATTTGTTACTGGATTATTTTTTATTGCTATACTTCCTGCCTTTGTGGAAGAATTTGTATTTCGAGGTGTGTATTATCATACCTATTTACAAAATGGAGTATGGAAAGGAATTTTTCTATCTGCCTTTATATTTGGATTAATGCATTTAAATATTAATCAATTTTCCTATGCGTTTATATTAGGAGTTTTTCTAGCAATAACTATTGAAGCGACTGGAAGCATTGTTTCATCATTGCTTGAATATTCATTTTCATTCCTTCTTTCTTTTTAATTATATTCAATTATATCTTCAAACATTGTCTGAATATTATCTTCATTTTTTTCTTCTTTGAAGATATCTTCTAAATTAAATTGTTCTTCTTTATAGATAAATGGTCTTAGTTTATTATTAAAATCTTTTTTTATTGTTTCCCATTCATCTAAATCGGTTGCAATTAAATTATATTTTTTATTTAGAATTTTGGCAATAGTTTCTTCTAAATCTAATAAATTTTCATTAAATAAATCAGCTAATCTTTTGGTTTTATAGACAAATATTAAGTTTTCTTCACTAGCTGCTTTTAAAATTCCATCTAACAGCATTGAGGCACTATTACTATAATCTGGGTCTAGCAATAAATCATTTAGTAATTCTAAGGATGGTTTTATGTTTCTCACTTCTTTTTTAGAAAAATGGGCGAGGGTATTATCTATTCTTATTTTTTTGATATTTTCAATAGTGGATATTATTTTTTTATTTACTTTTTTCACAATTTGGTTTTGATTTTTTTGTTCTTGAATACTAGAAAATTCATTGAATGTGTTTTTTTGTTCGTTTTTTGCTTGTATTTTTATATTTTTTTCCACATTTTTTTCAGTTTTTTCCACATTTTGAACTATTTTTGAAGGATTTTTAACATTTTCTGTTGAATTTGGTTTTATATATTGGATTTTTTGCTCGTTTTCCACTTTATTTTTTGATTTTTCAGAAATTATTTTAATTATAGAAAGTTCAAATAAAAGTTTACTATTATTATTGTTTTTCATTTCAAATGAGTACTTATTTAATGTTTCGATAATTAAAAATAACTCTTTAATCGATATTTTTGGAGCAATTTGC
>CALWGN010000125.1 GCA_944380055.1 uncultured Lachnospiraceae bacterium | reverse complement strand
AATGCAACAACTTTTTTCTAAAAAGTGTTGTCCACATCTCGTTTTATATTTTTGCTTTTTATTATTTTATAATTTATTTTTATTTTTGTCTATTTGGCTACCAAATATTTTGGTAGTTTTATTCTGTATACATCTAAAAAGCTCGTATCTATTCCTCTTTTCTTCAAGTTACTCTCAAATACTTCTAATGGCGTTTTATATCCTAATGCCTTTCTTGGCATATTATTTATCTTTCTAGCTATATTTAATATATCTTCATCACTTAACTCTTCTACTAATTTCCCTTTTTTAAAATATCTTCTTATTAGTCTATTTTTATTTTCATTACACCCTCTTTCGTACGATGCATAAGGATGTGTAAAATATATTTGGAATCGTTTCTTTCTTTCATCTTTTGCAGACCTCATCATTTCTTCTATTCTACTAAATTCTACTCCTTTATCTAACAACATGCTTTCTATTATTTCGCTTAGTTGTGGTATTTCTTCTTCTAGTTTGTCTAATGTATCCACTGTCGCTTGCCCTGTTTTATTTTCTGACCTTCTTATTAACAAAAATTGGCTAGCCGTATTTACTAATGTTATTAGTGTTTGATGTCTTCCTTTTGCTACTCCTACTACACTATCTCCTTCAAAATGTGTTTCTGTTTCTTTATTTTTTATTTCCTCTGCCATTACTTCTATTGATATTTCCTTTTTCTTTTCACTTATTTCTTTCGTTATGGTATGCACATTTTTTTTTTTTTTTTAATATCCTCTTCCATGTGGTAAATCATTTATCGTTAATCCATATTTTCTTTCCTTTACTGCTCTATATATTGCATTTGCTCCTATACTTGTTTCTGCATCCTTTATTTTTCCTTCTTTACTTAAATTTGCTATTACATCTGGACTGTAATCCACATTTTTATCTCTCAATAGTGCTACTACTGACCATCTTAAATTTTTATATCTATCTAATTTACATTTTTTCCTATTTTTTAATTTGTTTTCTTCTGCTTTCTTTTGTGCTTTTTCGGATGAGTAATACTTTATATTTTCCTGCCCTTTATTTTTATACGGCGATTTAGTGCTATTTATGTCCCATATATCTATTCCATTCTTTTCTATTTCCCTTTTTATACTTGAACGATGCTTATCCACAAATGTTCCTATGAATGCATTGTTAAACCCCGCTATATGCAATATTTCTATACTTATTCTATCTTCTCGTGTTAAATGCCTAAATTTTCCTATTATTTCTTCTTTATTTCTCTCAATTTTCTTCAAACATTCTTGATAAAATATTTTTCTCATTTGCCCACTTATGGTATTACTTCTCATTGATTTTATTAATTTCTTTAAATTTTTGTCTCTTAATCCCAATTTTTTTTGGTTATTTTCCAATAGTTCTTGCACTTGTTTCTTTGTTATGGTATTATTTTTTTGAACAGTATTCATTTGTATTAAAACTCCTTTATATTTTGTGAACTAAAATATTATACGAGTTTTTCTTACAACTGTCTACTGTTCATTTACTTTTTTATTAAATTTTTGTTGCATTTCAAGTGGAATTTCCGGATTTTTATGTTTTTTCCATATTATTGTTAAATATAGCATTTTTGGATTATCAACTATTTTTTTAGACAGAATTATGCTAATTAAAAGAGCTTAGCTAAAAAGGTTGATTAATTTATGCAATATCTTTAGCCTCTACTTGAGTTACCTAATGAAGTTAATAAGTGTATCTATACAACTAATGTTATTGAATTTATTAATTCTATTTACTCGTGGTAAATCTTCTTTTCCTAGCAAAGATTCTGTGTATAAAGTTCTTTACCTAATAATTAATGAATTGACTAAAAAATGAAAAAAATCCTATCAAAAATCGGAAAACATAAGGCACAGCTTATTCAACTATTTGGTGATAGATTTACTAAATATTTAGAATTATAGTAATTTTTGCACATTGACAATTTAATATTATTCTTTGTATATATAAAAATAAAAGTGACATAATTAATTAAATTACATCACTTTTTGCAAATATTTTTATAGAGATTGTATAATTATATTGCATTATCAAAAGTTTATTAAAACCTTAAGACAAAAGCCCCGTCCCCTTGTCTATAATATGAAAATTTATTTTTCAGTTGCTAATGTATAAGGTACACTATCTCCATCACCAGAAATAATCATCAAATCTGGTTTTAGTGTAAAAACTGCATACATATAAGTGTCATATGTATCATTCACACTATAATCATAATATTCTTCGTCTTCATAATAAGTAATATTAAAAAATTCAACATATGTAGGACTTTCGGCAACTCTCACTCCAAAAGTCACGCAATTATACATATCATCGATTAACACAATGCGAGATGCCAACGGCGAATTGATGTAATAATTCATAACCTTCAGCTGTTCTAAATCTGATTTATAATTTTCGTCTGCAACTAAAAACATATTAGAATACTTTTTCATAAACCATTCTAAACTACAACTAAAAAATTTTAATTCTGATGAATTTTCTCTAGGTGCACTTCCTATGCAACGTGCTGAAGTAGCATAATCTGAATTTAAATATTTACTGGCCTTTTCATTCAATATTGACACAATATTATTATATGCATAAACCGCTCTATCAAATTCAGAACCTACATCCGGAGCTATCGAAAATCCTAATTCAATTTCTTCTTCTTCTAATAAGCCGAACAATTTGAATCCCATAATTTGTATTATTTTCTTTATTATAGTCCATATCATATAGTACTTTACATTCAATAATACTATCATTATTTAGTGTATTCTTTATTCCTGTATCATAATATACATAGTCACCTACTTTTAAGCTTTCTACTGATTTTGCTGTTTGATTTGTTTTATCAGTGTATATATTTGATATATTTCCTACATTATCTACTGTTCTTGCTTCTATTGTATAGTTGGTTGCTGCTGTTAATCCACTAAATGTATGTGAGGTTCCATTAGCAATTGTTGCTGACCATTCTCCACTATTTATTCTATACTGGTATCCTGCTACCCCACTTCCTACATCGGTTCCGCCACTTGCTTTTACCGTTATACTATTTGTTGTTGCGTTACTTTCTATTCCTGTTGGTGCTGTTTTATCTATATTGGTTATTTCTATGTTGTTTACTGCTGTTTCATAATCTATATTTTTATTATATAGCCTTACATATACTGTCGTGTTATTTTCTTTTACTGTTACGCTTGTTCCTGTTGTCCAATTTTCTCTTCCCACTTTATACTGTATTTCATATCCTGTTGGTATATTTTCATAACTTAATTTTATTATTACATCTTCTTTTGTCCATTCTGATCCTTCTGGTATTTTACTTATTATTATATTGTCTGTTACTTCCACTTCTTGTCTACTATTTAAATCATCTATTAGTCCTCCTATTACATCATTTTCTTCCTTTAGAGCTATGTTCCACTTGTCTACTGCCTCATTTGCTTTATTAAATAGTTCTCCTTGATTAAAAATTGCATTAATGGCTACCCCTGCTAATATTAGTAATATAATTATGGTTATTACCAAAGCAATTAAAGTAATTCCTTCATTCGTTTTTTGTTTGTTTTTTAACATTTTTTTATCCTTTGTTTTCATGCACCTTTTGTACATGTTTGTATTTATTATAATTATATCTTTTGTTTATTATTTTGTAAATATATTTTTTATTTCTTTATTTAAATAACATACATCAAAAGAAAAATAATTGAGTCCGTTTATATTAAAGCACAAACAAAAACATCCACTATTTTTACATATACCTTTACTACCTTTCTGTCAAGTGTATAAAAGTAGAAATTTTCTAGCTTTTTGCCCATTTTTATTCTATAATTTATTTTCTTTTTGTCAATATTCTTTTATCTTCCTTTACTAAATTTTTAAAAAACTAAACTGTTTTTTACATAATATATTGACTTCTTTGTATTTTTATTGTATAATAATTACAAGATTAGCTTAAAGAAGCAAGTGGTTTGCTCTTATAAGTGAAATCTATTATATAGATACTCTTCTATTTTTTTCAACTCTCTAACTTAAGTTAAGTAATGTATTTGGTTGGATAAGATTAAGTTTTAAGAAGAGTTGAAGTAAGAAAATCTTAATAAGGAGGTTGTATGGAAGAGAGTATGTAGAACCAGAACACAATTGAAAGATTAGTGTTCTGGTTCTTTTATGTGTCTTTGTATATTTATCACCTTTTATATTCTTTGTAATATGTTTATTTTCTCTTGTCATTATTTATCTATTAAATCATATCTTTTAAATATAGTAATAATCATACTATAAACTAATTTTTTTCCTAATAATTCTCTAAATTTTGCTGTTTTAGATTTTCCATCATTTCTATATTTTTCTAATTCTTTTCCCAAATTATCATATTCCAATAAAATATCTGCTAGTGCTTTTTCAAATCTTTCTAATTTTTCCATTAATCAATTTCACCTTCTACATTTTCTTCTAAAATCAATGCTTTTTTAGGACAAAAGTTAGAACATTTACCACATTTTATACATTTATTGTAATCTATCGTTGGGGCATTATTTCCTTCTTGTGACAATGCTCCTACTGGACATGCTTTTACTGCTGGACATTTATGATTTTGTGGACAATTTTTAGTTATTATTTTTAATTTTTTTTCCATTGTTGTTTCCTCCTATTAAATTTATTTATCTTGTTATATTATTTTGCATATATATGTACTGTTCTTCCATTTACAGCTTAAACATTCTAGTTTTAATGCTACCGCTAATTATTAATATGTTGATGTAAATAGTTTTTCTTTTCTTATTTTTCTATTTGATCTTCCCTTTCTTTTGAATCTAAAATTGCTTCACCTATTGCAAGCGAAATAAACTTAGAGAATACTACTGTGCTAGATATTTTGCTACTTGGAGATAATCCTGCTCGTAATTCATTAATTACTCTTTGTTCTTTTTCTGGTATATCCATAGGAATATTAAATATCTCATCTATGTTATTCTTATTGCAATCATGCAAAGTAACTGCAGATAAATTTTTTAGAACATATTGATATACAGGAGAAATATTAAATCCATTATTTTTCATTTCTTCTAAAAAAACATCAACTTGTTTGCCATTTCCTCGTATTGATTGTGTCTCGATATCACCTTCCATGCCAGTTCTCGTTACTAAACTCAAAAGGAGGTCTCCAAAATCTTGATGATTATCTGCTAATTGATTCATTATATTTTCAATATCTTCTGGAGTTGTAATTAAATGGTTATCTCTACATAATTTACTTAATGATACTACTTTATTTATATCTGTCAAAAGTAGTTCATCTTCATAGAAATATGTATAATGATGTATACCCTCTTTAATACCTTCTCTTGCCATTAGTTCGTAAAATTGATGTGCACTTTCAGGATCTTGCCAGTTCCACATATCAACATCTTCAGCACGATATCCTAATTGTGTTAAAAATGGTTGTGAAAATCCCTGTACACTTTCTCCCTCATATCCTAGCACATGCACTTTTGGATTAAAAATCTTTAATCTTTCAACTTCATTTTTATGACATAAAATCCATGTATGCTCTTACAGTTCTATACT
>CALWGN010000124.1 GCA_944380055.1 uncultured Lachnospiraceae bacterium | reverse complement strand
CAGTAGAAGAAGGTGTTATCGCAGGTGGTGGTTCTGCGTATATCCATGCTTCTAAGAAAGTAAAAGAATTAACAGAACAATTACATGGAGATGAAAAAACAGGTGCTTGCATTATTTTAAAAGCATTAGAAGCTCCTCTATTCCATATTACTGCAAATGCAGGATTAGAAGGTTCTGTAATTATTAATAAAGTTAGAGAATCTGAACCAGGTATTGGTTTTGATGCTTACAAAGAAGAATATGTAGATATGGTAGCATCTGGTATTCTAGATCCAGCTAAGGTTACAAGAAGTGCATTACAAAATGCAACAAGTGTAGCTTCTACATTATTAACAACAGAGTCTGTTGTTGCAACAATTAAAAAAGATGAACCAGTAATGCCAGCAGGAGCAGGAATGGGTGGAATGATGTAATTTATAAAGCAATAAATATGCTTAAATAAATCTATAATATAAAAAGTGTTTTTGGTACTTAAAAGGTCAAAAACACTTTTTTCTTATGATATAGCAAACCTTCCTATATTATAATCTTTTTAAAACTTTAATCTTATAGAAAATTACTTTGCTATAACTGTTAAAGTCTTGTAGATAACGCCAATTGTATTCCTTTGCAATTATTATAGGTATTGGTTTAGATAAATTTTTATTATTTAGTAAAAATTACTAAAATATTGGAAAGAAAAAATGGATAATATGTTATCACATATATTATATGATAGAAAAATTAAAAAATATGTAAAATTGTGAAAAATGCTTTGACCAATTGAGAAATAGAAGTTATAATAATTAGTAAATACAGATAAAGTATATAAGATATAAATAATATACTTTGTTAAAATTATATTGCTTATATTTTGTTAAATACAGTAAGGAGAGGTAATATGAACAATGATATTTATGCTGAGTGGATTGTAAAAAGAAAGACGCCAGGATATGCACCACTTATAAAAATTGGAGCAATATTTCTGGTAATAATTGGGCTATTGGCATCAGCTCTTGTTTGGTTTGGAGTTGTATTTTTATTAGTTGCAGTTGGAGTTACATATGTTGCTTTTCAAATGACTAAAGTAGAGTTTGAATATATTTTTGTAACTAATGAATTAGCTATTGATAAAATTTTAAATCAACAAAGAAGAAAAAAAGTAAAAAATATTCAAATGGATAGAGTAGAAATAGTTGCACCATTTAATGGTCATGAACTAGACAGTTACAAAAACAATCCAAAGTTTAAAACAGTTGATTTCTCATCAGGTGAAGAAAATAATAAAAAATATGGAATTGTTTATACAGATGAAAAAGGTTCTAATATTTTTATTATTGAACCAAATGAAAAACTATTAAAGGCAATGAAGACAAGTTCACCTAGAAAAGTAATTGTATAAGTTAATAATGCATTGATGTCCCTTATTTTTAATGAAGTAAGGGGCATTTTATATTGCCAAAAATGAAATAGAAAAACATTATGATAAAGTATAGGCGTAATAAAGGTTTAAATTAGCAAAATTTTATGGGAGAAAATTTAAAAAACAATTTTAGGCTATATTTTAAAAAATAATTTTTCAAATATTGGATATAGATATATAGAAGGTATATAAATAACTTTTATTAGAAAAAAATGAATAAAAATTCAATAAGCTATTACTAATATAGTTAATATTTGTAAAATAGAAAATGTCTTTCACATAGTATATTGCTTTTATAGTCTGATTTACTACAATGCAAAAATAACACAAAATTTATATTTTGCTATTTTAATCTTATAACATAGTTTAAATATACAAAATGTAAAACAAAGAAAAATTGAGCAAAAAACTATTTGACAATTTATATTTTTTTTGTTAGAATTTTCAAAAACAAATATACAAGAGGAAGAGAGGATTTAGACATGGGTCAAATTATTGGTGAAGGAATTACATTTGATGATGTGCTTTTAGTACCAGCATATTCTGAGGTTATTCCAAATCAGGTTTCTTTAAAAACCAACTTAACAAAAAGTATTCAGTTAAATATTCCAATGATGAGTGCTGGAATGGATACTGTTACAGAACACCGTATGGCAATTGCAATGGCAAGACAAGGTGGTATTGGTATTATTCATAAGAATATGTCTATCGAAGCACAAGCAGAAGAAGTTGATAAGGTAAAGCGTTCTGAAAATGGTGTTATCACAGATCCGTTTTATTTATCACCAGAGCATACATTGGAAGATGCTAATAATTTAATGGCTAAGTTCCGAATTTCAGGTGTACCAATTACAGAAGGTAAAAAATTGGTTGGTATTATTACAAATCGTGATTTAAAGTTTGAAGAAGACTTTTCAAAAAAGATTAAAGAATGTATGACATCTACAAGTCTTGTAACAGCGAAAGAAGGGACAACGTTAGAGGAAGCAAAGAAAATTCTTGCAAAGGCTCGTGTAGAAAAGTTGCCTATTGTAGATGATGAATTTAACTTAAAGGGATTAATCACAATTAAAGATATTGAAAAGCAAATCAAATATCCAAATTCTGCAAAAGATTCAAAAGGAAGATTATTATGTGGTGCAGCGGTAGGTATTACAAATAATATTCTAGAACGTGTAGATGCATTAGTAGCAGCAAATGTAGATTGTATCGTTATTGACTCTGCACACGGACATTCTGCCAATATTTTAAGAACAGTAAAAGAAGTAAAAGCAAAGTACCCAAACCTACAAGTAATTGCAGGGAATGTTGCAACTGGTGATGCTACAAGAGATTTAATTGAAGCTGGAGCAGATGCTGTTAAGGTTGGTATTGGACCAGGATCTATTTGTACGACTCGTGTTGTTGCAGGTATCGGTGTACCACAAATAACAGCAGTTATGGATTGTTACACAGTTGCAAAAGAATATGGAGTTCCAATTATTGCTGATGGAGGTATTAAATACTCAGGAGATATTACAAAGGCAATTGCAGCTGGTGCAAACGTATGTATGATGGGTTCTATTTTTGCTGGTTGTGATGAAAGTCCAGGAACATTTGAATTATTCCAAGGAAGAAAATATAAAGTATATCGTGGAATGGGATCAATAGCTGCCATGGAAAACGGTTCTAAAGATCGTTATTTCCAAGCAGATGCTAAGAAGTTAGTTCCAGAAGGAGTAGAAGGACGTGTTGCTTACAAGGGAACAGTAGAAGATACTGTATTCCAGTTAATGGGTGGCTTACGTTCTGGTATGGGATATTGTGGAGCACCTAACATTGAAACATTAAAGGAAACTGGAAAATTTGTTAAAATTTCAGCAGCATCTTTAAAGGAAAGTCATCCCCATGATATCCATATTACAAAGGAAGCGCCAAATTATAGTGTTGATAACTAATATCTTATATATGTGATATAAGGGAAAATTTGAATGTAAATTTGTAAAGAGAAAAGTAAACAGTATAATAAGAAGTAGTAAAATGGTATGTTTTAAAACCTGTAATTGGGGATTAAAAGATACCATTTTTACTACATAATAAAAATTTTAGCTGTTTTAATAGAGATAATTGAAAAAGTAAAAAGGTAAATTATTTAAATAGAAAAGGAAGATATTAAAAATGAAGCAACTGGAAACAAATAGATTAATACTACGTTCATTTTTATTAGAGGATTTAGAAGATTTGTATGAATATGCAAAAAAAGAAGAAATTGGACCTATGGCAGGTTGGAAGCCTCATGAAAGTAAAGAAGAAACCAAAAATATATTAGAAATGTTTATGAATGGGCAGATATATGCTATTGTACTAAAGAAAAATAATAAAGTAATTGGATCATTAGGAGTACATAAGGATTCATATAAAAGTGGTATAGTATCAAGAGAAATTGGCTATGTATTAGATAGTGATTATTGGGGACAAGAGATTATAGTAGAAGCAGTCAATGAGGTTTTGAAGTATTTATTTGAAGAAGAAGATGTGGATTTAGTAAGAGTATCCCACTATACATTTAATAAAAGATCAAAAAGAGTAATTGAAAAGAGTGGATTTTCTTATGATGGTACGATAAAAAATGCATCGGCTAGGTATGATGGAGTATTGATTGATTTGTGCATGTATTCTATGACAAAAGAACAATATGAAAATAGAAATGTTGATAGAGGAACAGATTATACATTGTTAGTAGAAAAAATGAAATCTCTTTTAGACGGGGATTCAAATGTAATAGCAAAGTTATCAAATGCATCAGCTTTATTGAATGAAGAGTTAGAAAGATTAAATTGGGTTGGCTTTTATTTAGAAGAGAATGATAATCTAGTATTAGGACCATTTCAAGGGAAGGTTGCTTGTACAAAAATCCCCTTTGGAAAAGGAGTGTGTGGCACATCGGCGATAAAAGATGAAACTATGCTAGTTGTAGATGTCCATAAATTCCCAGGTCATATTGCTTGTGATAGTGCTTCTAATTCAGAAATTGTGATTCCACTTCACAATAAACAAAACAAAGTAGTAGGTGTACTAGATATAGACAGTCCTTATATAGGAAGATTCAAAGAGGAAGATAAGATTGGATTAGAATTAGTTGCTAAAGTAATAGAAGAAAGTTGTTTTTATTAAAGAAAGTTAGATTGCAAATATTTATATATTTTTTTGCCATAAATTTGTAATAAATTATTTCATTGACGTTCCCCTTGATAGGACGTATAATACTAAAGGAACAAACTTAATTTTCTTAATATGATAGGTGAAATAGTCTAAATTAGGAGGGAAAAATGAAAAAAGACGAATCTTATTATTTAATGCGAGAACAGCTAAAAGAATGGGTAGAAGATAGTCAATGGATTATAGATGAAGAATATATTAAAGATAAAGAATATTATGATTGTGTAAAAGATATTTTTAATAATAAGGCATTTCAATCTATGAATCAGTTTATTCAACATGGAACCACAACAACGAGAGCGCATAGCATTCAAGTATCATATTTGGCATATCATATGGCAAAGGCTAGAGGGCTTGACTATGTTTCTGTTGCTCGTGCTGGATTATTACATGATTTGTTTTTATATGATTGGCACACACATGCAAAAGAAACAGGAAATCGCTTTCATGGATTTACTCATCCAAGAACAGCACTTAAAAATGCGGAAAAAGAATTTCAGTTAAATGATATAGAACGAAACTGTATTTTAAGACATATGTGGCCATTAACACCAATTCCACCAAAATATAAAGAGGCTTTTCTTATTACTTATGCAGATAAGTATTGCTCTCTTGCAGAAGTATTTGTCGGTTGGAAGATGAGAGCAGCACAAGTAATGGCAAAGCTTACAAATGCATAACAGAAAAATACTTAGAGGTGAAAATATATGAAGGTATTTGATATGGATTTATTTATGTTTATTAATTGGTTTTTTCTTTTGAGTTTTTTTGGGTACGTACTAGAGTGTATTGTATTAACAATTGAACATAAAAAACCAATTTTAAATAGAGGATTTGTACATGGCCCATTCTGTATTATATATGGTTTTGGAGCAGTTGGTGCATATTTAGTATTAAAGCCAGTTTCTCACAATCTAGTTTTATTATATATTGCAAGTTCAGCATTAGCAACCTCAATGGAAATTGTAACGGCTAAAGCAATGATAAAGCTATTTGGAAGTTTCTGGTGGGATTATAGTAAAAAGCCATTGAATTATAAAGGTATTATTTGTCTTGAAAGTAGTATTGGCTGGGGATTTTTAGGAATTGTTTTCTTTTATTTCCTAGATGGATTTATGAGAGCTCAAGTAAATCGTATTCCATTTTTTTATGGCAGAATATTAGCTATTATTTTATTAATTATTTATATTAGTGATTTTACATATTGTATGTACAAAAGACTTAGAAATCCAGATGATGACGATGATCAAACAATTGGAAGATTAAAGGTATCATAAAAATAGTTTGGTCAAGCTCTTTTGATAAGATTAGGATATCAAAAGAGTAGTTTTTAAGTTTGCATATACATAAAGGGTAGCTCTTACTTTGTATAGTAGGACCTACCCTTTGTTATGTCATAAGAAATTTATTAATTTACTTGTTCTAATCCACCTGTTGTTGGAGTAGCCATAAGGGAGTAATTTGTATGATAAATTACAAAACCAGGTTTTCCACCAGCAGGTTTTTTAATGTTACGCTTTTCACTATAATCAATTTCTACCTTTTCAGAATCACGTCCTTTAGAATAATATGCGGCTAATTGACCGGCTTCTTCATAAGTTCTATCAGGTAATTCCTTACCTTCTGTTTTTATAATCACATGTGAGCCAGGAATATTTGTTGCATGCATCCAAATATCTTTTCCTTCTGCAAATTTAAAGGTTAATTCTTCATTTTGGTAATTATTTTTTCCAATATAAATATGAAAACCATCACTAGAAATATAATGATATGGTTTGCTTGTTATCTTTTCTTTTTTTCCTTTTTTAGAGAAACTATGTTTTTTAATATAACCATATTGAGCAAGCTCTTCTTTGATTTCAACTAAATCTTCTACGGATAGTGCAATTTCTATAGATTGAGCAATGGACTCTAAGTGACTAATTTCTTGTTTGGTTTCTTCAATATGGTGAGTCAATGCTTCAAATGTACGTTTTAACTTTCCATAGCGATCAAAATATTTTTTTGCATTTTCTTGAGGAGAAAGGGTGTTATCTAGCGGTATAGTAATCATTTCATTTGTATAATAATTTAACACTTCGATGCTTTTGGCATCTGGTTTTACATCATAGCCATACGTATTTAATAATTCTCCATAAATGCGATAAGTTTCTCGTTTTTTTGTATCATCCATTTGCTTTAATTGTAGTTCTAATTTTTTATAGCTACGCTCTAATGTAGTTTGAACAATTTTTCTAAGCTCCGCAGACTTTTGGCGAATACGAGAAATAATATTTCTAGTAGCATAATAGGTTTCTAATGTTTGGCTAATAGAAGTATAAGTTTTCTTTTGAGTATCGTCATACATTTCAAGTGGAATAGAAGTAAATTCAATAGGTTCTTCATTTTTAAAATATACAGTGGGAACAAAGTCGTTGTTTTTTACATTTTCCATAAACAAAACAAATGTATGGGCAAGATGGATTTTTTCTGTATCCGATAATTCATTGCTTGGTATAGTATTATCAATACCAGATAAATGAACAATTTCTTCTGCAATTACTGGGCTAATACCAGTTAATGAGCTATACAATGTTTTAGAACAATAAGTATTTGTAGAAAGAATATTTTTAAGCTCATCTTCAGATATTTCTAGTGGATTTTTTTTGTTTTTTGTATCTGGTATAAAATATTCTCGTCCAGGTAATACCTCTCTAACAGAACTCATTTGGGAAGACACACGTTTAATAGAATCAATAATTTTATAATTGCTATCACAGAAAATAATATTACTGTGTTTTCCCATGATTTCAACAATCAAATATTTTTCACATAAATCTCCCATTTCATCTAAGTGTTCAATTTTAATTTGAATAATACGTTCTAAGCCAGGTTGAAATACATCTAAAATTTTCCCATTGCCAATATGTTTTCTAAGTAACATACAAAAGTTAGGTGCAGTTAAAGGATTTGGCTTATTCATATCAGTAAAATAAATAAGTGGTAGTCCTGCACTAGCAGAAATATAAAGCTTGTGTGTATCTTTATTATTTTTAATTGTAAGAATAAGTTCATCATTTTCAGGTTGGGCAATTTTTGAAATTCTTCCACCAACTATTTTTTCTTTCATCTCTTGTGCAATATTTTTTATAACAATTCCGTCTAAAGCCATAATGACCTCCATTAAAATCTTTCCAATAAATAGTATCTTCTATATTATGAATGGTATGGAAAGGGTTGTCAATAACAAAGAGTATATGTGGCATATATTATCTTCAAAAGAAATTTTAATAAATAACTTGCATAATTGAAAATGTAGTGCTATACTATATATGATAATAAATAAGATTATAAGGAGAGTGGGCGTGAGTCCACTCTCTATGTTTTACCTGACAGGAATAAGAGAGGTGATTTTAAATGACAAGAAGAGAACAATATGAAGCAAAGACAGAAAGTATTTTATTACCAATTATAGAAGCAAACAACTTTGAATTAGTAGATGTAGAATATGTAAAAGAAGCTGGTACTTGGTATTTAAGAGCTTATATTG
>CALWGN010000123.1 GCA_944380055.1 uncultured Lachnospiraceae bacterium | reverse complement strand
TGTAAAAATATCTTCCTTACTAAAAGAATACGTCATAATCATTTCAACAAAGTTTTCTATTTCATTTTTTGTAAGATTTGTTGCTATTTGCTGATATAAATGATACATCTTTTCAATTGTCTGTTCTCTATCATAGGTTAAACATTCTTTGAGAGCTTCAACATAAGCTTCTATATATAGTTTTTGCCTCTTCATACGTTCTTCATTGGAATAATCTTTTGTTGTATCTCGATAACGAACAAATGTTTCTGCTTCATCACTGGGAAGAGTAATAGTAGTATTTTTTAGATATTTCTTATTCACATCAGTATAATCATCATCTAAGGTAATTGTAAGATTTCCTACGATATCTTGGAATACCTTTATATTTGAAGTAGATAATGTAATATAGTTAACAATAGGAATATTACCTAATACTTTAGAAACCGCCTGTAATGTTAGTATAGAACTATGCTTTGGATTTTTTCCATAGCTATAAGCAAGTGCTAAATGTTGCTGATTCCATCCAAGGTCATTACCAGCTGCGTCGTATTGATGAATATCCACCATACTATCTCTGGAAATCATTAAAATTTTAATACTTTTTTTATAACGGTCAAAAATAGCAAGACTAATCATATCCGCTTGTCCCTCTTCATTAGTATTTTCACTATCTATTCCTAAAAATAAAAGCATTTTTAATCCTGTATTATAGCGATATTCCTTTCCATTATATACTTTTCTCTTGTATTCTTCTAACTGATAAACCAGTGCACTTTCTTTTTTATCTTCGATATGAGAAATAATAACAACTGTTCCAACTATTAATACTAGTGATAATAAAATAGAATAAAATTTTTTTCTACCCATAGTAATAATACTCATTATAATCAGATTGGTGTTTTTTGATACGATTAAAAACAACACCTATAACCTTTGTTCCATGTCGTTCTAAACTAATTTTAGACTTTTTCATCTTTTTCTTGCTAATAAAGTTGTTTCTTACTACCATTACAACCCCATCACTTAATCTAGCTGCCAAAGCACCATCAGCTCCTATACCAATAGGCGCTGTATCCACAATCACAATGTCAAAAACCTTTCTTAACATTTTCATTAATTGTTCAAAATATGTACTTGTTAACAATTCCGTTGGATTAGGAGGGTATTGCCCAGAAAGTACGGCATATAAATTTTCTACATCTGTTTCATAAATAAAACTTTTACTTTGTTTACTTAGGTATTCACTTAATCCTCCAACAGGTTTTTCAATATTAAAAAATTTCCGTAAACTACCTTTTCTTAAATCACAATCAACAATAACTACTTTTTTCCCTATTTCGGAAAAACTTTTTGCTAGATAAAAGGAAGTAGTCGTTTTCCCTTCATTAGAAGTTGTACTTGTTACTGTAATAATTTTCAAATCTGGAGTATACAACAAATTTGTTCGTAAAAGCTTATATGCTTCTTCTATAGTAGGGTCTTCTGGCATATACTTTTTCGTTGCTTTTCCTAGCTCCATTACTTTTTCCTCCTTTTCTTTGTCCAATAGTTATCTGTCTTCATTAAAATCTTACTTTCATTAATTCCTACTAAGACAGGAACATCTAAAATACGTTCAATTTCTTCCGCAGTTCTTACTTTGTCATCCAAAATATAAACTAAAAACAAGCCAAATAAGCTGGCTACAAACCCTAAAACTGCTCCAATGGTTAGCACCTTACTATTAGATATATTAGTCTTATTTGTGTTTACAACAGCTCGTTCAACCATATAAGGACTCTTAGATTCAATTTCTTCAATGCTAGAAATCCCATATTCTGCCAATCGATTAGCTATATCCGCAGCTCTTTTAGGTTCGACATCAGTGACAGTAATTCTTAAAATACGAGTATCAGAAATATTTGAAATAGAAATTTTACTATATAATTCCTCAAACGTCATATCTAAATTTAAATCTTTAATTACTGTTTCTAATATAGGACGACTCATTAAAATAACGGTATAGTCACTTGACAAAGCAGAACTTAACTGTAAGTCAGAAACAGATAACGTCGTTGCTGAATCACGCATATACACCATAGAACTTGTTTGATACAATGGCACTTCTATTTTCCATAAATAGAAAGCCCCTCCAAATCCTCCTAGTAGCACACATAAAATAATAATGTGTATAAAATTCTTAATATGATGAAAAAAATCACCAAAATCTATTATAATGGGTTCATTTCCAAAATCCTTATTATTTTTCATATTTTCTCCTATTTTCACTGATAAATTTATCTTATCAATACGTTCTGCATTACGTTATATTTTTTCTTACGAATAACTTCTTTATTACGTTGCTAAATATGCTGATGTAAAATTGACACTCCATTGTTTTTCTAAATAATACATAATAAATTCCTAAACAAGTTATGATACATATACCTAAATTAATAATTAGTTGTAAAAATAAAGAAGCAACTTGTAACCTTTCACAAAGAAAGAAGGAACAACTAAAGCAAATTAAATATAATGCTAAATGAGTTATTATTTCCTTATAATAACTCCAAATTTCCTTATCAAATAGTCTTTTATAAACAATAATAGGGTAACTATATATGTATAATATCATTGTACTTGCAATCGTTCCCATAAATATTCCTGCTAGTCCAAACTTTATACCAAAAAGAATGGAAAAAATTAAATTAATGATAGACTCAATAATAGGAATAAATCTATCCTCGTGATAAATACCTGCTGCCTCTTTAAATGCATTGATTACTTTTCTATTATTTTGCAAATAATTATTAAGCAATATTACAAACAATATACCATTAGAAAACAAATATTGTCTACCAATCCATATAGAAATAAAAGGACCACTTACATTAAAAATGCATACGCCAACAATGGTACCAATCACATATTGTAAGAAAGACATTTTTTTATAAACTACAAATATATTTTCTTTCTTACTAGTTACAATTAAATTTCCAATGCTTGAAGTCACTGAACCTAATACTTGCCCTATTACGCTATTAATTGTTCCAATAATGAGATAATAATTGTTATATAATCCTACGGTAACGAGTCCACATAATCTAGATATTAATATATTATCCGTACCAAGTACAATAAATCCTGCTATTTTATGAAATAGCAATCCTTTAATTTTCTGCTTTATGTCTATCAAAATCTCTGCTGGTAATTTATTCTTTGTTCTATCCTTTAAATATGGATACTTTATATACGCTATTTGTGTAACCACTATATTATTTAATAATATACACACAATTTGAATTACTAAATATAAATAATAGTTTTTCGTTTTTTGTAAAATAATTATTTGTACAATGTTTAACACTATTTTATATCCAATGTCACATATGGTTATAATATAGTTTTTTTGATGTGCTACAATAATGGAGCGATTATATATAAATAAATAAGAAGCGACCGATGATAGTGCATACAATAGAAATACAACGTATATATTAATTGGTAACGTATTTTCTCCTACTATATAAGGAAGAATTGGAAGGCAAATAATGCTTCCTATAAACATAATAAGTGCAATCAAATAGTATGCCTTCTTATAAAACCCCATAAGAGACTGTATCATTGGTATGTTATCTTCTGCTACTGGTTTATATAAATGACAAATAATTGCACTTCCAATTCCTAATTCTGCAATAGATAGCATACTTAAGATATTAGAAAATAGACTACTTAAGCCATTGTACTCCACACCTAACGTATTTAAAAATACAGTTCTTGCAATAAAACTTAATATAAATGTAGCTATAAAATATAAAAGCATTATGGATGAATTTTTTAATGAATTCATCATCCGCAATACAATCACCTCCTATTTATTTCTTATATTATCGATTTCGTTTTAAATAGAGCATAATGAATGGAAATCTATAAAATAATAAATGTTTCATCTTT
>CALWGN010000122.1 GCA_944380055.1 uncultured Lachnospiraceae bacterium | reverse complement strand
CGTAACCAATAATACTTCCTGCATCTCCCTTATCTACTGCTACAGTAGAATTTATGGCAGTTATATTTTCTACTGTTAAAGATAATGTCCAGCCTACTCCTCCAATTAACGTACCTGTATGAACAGAGTCATTATCACTGTGATTAATTGTTGTAATAGAGTCTAATACCAAATCTTTAATTACCATATGCTTTGCCACACCGCCAATATTGGAAAAAATTCCTGCATGGCCACTACTATCTTCTTTAATAGAGAGATTTTTTATTGTGTGGTTATGTCCTTCATATGCAATAATTACTTGGTTATCGATACTATAAAATTGGTTGATTGCTAATGGTTGCTGTAAATTTTTGTCTTCATGATATCCGTAAATCGTTGGATTGTTCCCTACATCACTAATAAAATCTGCCCAATCAAGGGTTTGTGTTTGCTCTGCCCTTAAACTTCCCCAAGCTGACATAACAGTACTATTTCTATCACCAAACAAATGAGAAACTGCTGGACTTAAATTTTGCAAATGTCGAACTGTATAAATAGTTATTTGATTGGTCGGTTCGCTTCCTGTTGTATTTGTATACTTGGCCCCAAATAAACTGTTGGTACGTTCTACAGTTTTTACTGGTTTACTAAGTACATCATTGCTAAATACTTCCACAGAAATAACAATGTTTTCTCCTGCCCAAAGTTCAGGGAATAATGTAGCAAACTGCCCACCTCTACTTGTAATATCATCAAGAGTCAACTGATAGGTTATTGTATCACCATTTCTTGTTGCATTCCACCAACTTTCACTATTTCTTGTTCCTACATTGTCTTGGTAAGCAAGAAGGCGAATTGCTGAATTTCCACTGTCCTCTCCTGTGAGTGTAATACGAAGTTTTGATTGTATTTTTACACCGTCCACCACTCGATTATAGTTTGTATCCTTAACAATTACTTCAAGCTTATTTCCATTCTTCACTTCCACCGTTGTTTCTTCCAAATCAATAGGTGTTAGTGTTGTGGCAATGGCTCCACCGTAATAACCAATAATAAGACTTTTTCCACTAGCATTTTTATAACTTCTTCTTACATTCTTTCCATCACTACTGTCACTACGACCACCAGTTGAATTAAGTCCATTGGCACCTAAAATATCTGAAGAATAGCGAATGGTCTCATTGCTATCTGTATAAAATACGCCATATACTGTTGCTGTTTTATAATCATACTCAATAATATACTGACCTTCGCTTCGTACTTCTTCTTCTATTGAACCATATGGAAGCATAATAGAAAGAGCTGTATTTGTTAATGCTTCTGAAGTTCCATCATATACAATATAACGGTACTCATGGTCTGAATTTTTTCCACTTTCTGGCCACTGTGTATCCGTTGGATAATCCGACGGCTTTTCCATTAACGGACCAAAATAAGCGTCAAGGTCTGCCATAGTCTTATGCTTTTTTTCTAACTCTTCCCATTGTCCTGTTTCCTTTGCTATTGTTATATTATTTTGGACAGTTATAAATAACTGTCTTGCTATTCCATCTACTTCTGTTAACTTTAGCTTTTTTTGATAAGTAGTAACTCCTACTGTTCCGATAGAAAATAAAATAGATAGGATTCCTATTCCAATTAATAGCTCTGATAATGTAAAACCTTTTTTATTACGCTTTCGTCTAAATAGTTTCATTAGCACTTTTCCACCACCTTCCTAAAAATCTCTAATACTTATCAACAATTTCCTGCTATGTTTTCAAACTAGTTTCCTATATCTACATATTCTTGAAGCCCTTCCACTGCCTTACTATCAACTACATTCTCATAGAAGGTCACTTCAAGACTTACGCTTATTCGGTCTGTTTTTTCAAGCCCATGATTAGCGGCAGTCATTTGCACGTTTCTTAGTAAACATTTGTATTTACCATCTCTTAACGCTTGTAATATATCTTTTGCACTTTCATAATTACTTGCTTGAAATGAAATTCTAATATCACGTCGCACAATACTACCATCAACCGTCGCATCTTCAAAATCAATTTGATATGTATCCGCATTTCCTAAAATTCTATTTAATTCTACAATTTCATTTTGTAAATTATTATATCCTACAATTAGACCTGTTGTCTTTCCTTCATTGTCTTTAATTACCTTTTCCATTTGTAACATTCTTTGTGCTTTTGCCTGAGCGGTAATTAATTGGTCTTCTAATAAAAGTACATCATAGTTTTTTATTGTTTCACTTGTTGGCTTCCACACAGCGAAATAGTACAAAGCCCCTAACAATAAAAAAGCTACTACTAAAAGAGCAATATTATTTTTAAATGTAAGCTTTCTATTCATCGCTTTCTTCACCTCCGTCTTTTAGTTGTACCATAACATCAGCAGATACAATTTGACTCTCATCCTTTACATTCCCTGTACCAGCAGTCGATACCGTAACATAAGAGGTTCTTTCATCTTCTTGAAATCTTGCTACAATTTCTGAAACATAGGATAATCTCGTTTCCTCTAATACAATAGATACTTGATTGGAAGAAATTCTTATTTCTTTAATCTGTGCTTCATCTTTTACACATTGTTCTATCATATCAATAATTTCTAATCGGTCTATTTCTATTTTCTCTGACTCACTTAAAAAAGAATCATCATATTGACGATATACTTGTTGTACTTCATTATAATTTTTTACTCTGTCTGTTAATTGCTTTATTTGTTCTTCTGTTCTTATATACTCGTTTTTTGCCTTTTCAGCTTCATCAATACGATCAATAACAGCAAATTTTGTGAATAACCCTAGCACAATTAAAAATACAAAAAATATTGCCACTTGCCCTTGCTTACCAATCCCATTTGTTTCTTCTACTGCAAGGTTAATCGTTTGCTTTTGTGGATATTTTGGTTTTGAAAACTCTAACATTATATCCCTCCTAATTCCATGTAATTCCTACTGCTGCAGCACTAGATGTAATTTCCATTTCTTCTTCTGCAACATAATCAAATAGTTCATGTAATTTTCTAACTTTTAAACCTACTGTTTCTTCTAATATATTTAATAATGGATCAATATTTGCTCCTAACCCACAACAATATAAAGTATCTAATGCATTGTTTGGATGGTTATAAAGAAAGAAATTAATAACTCGCATTGTCTCTAATGCAATTTGGCTATATACTGCCATACATTCTTCTGCATATAATGCATCTCCTTCATTTTTTAGCAAATACTTTTCTGCCGGATTTTTATCAATATTAAGTATATCAGAAATAATCTGAATTACCTTTTCTATCCCTGTCTCCATTTCTCTACTACTTTCGTACTTTCCTTCTGTAAAAATACGAAGATTTGCAGAATCCTTTTCAATGTCTATAATTGCATAATCCCCTGCTTTTTCTGAATTTACAAAATTTATATGTTTTTTCACTATATTTTGATAAGCAGAAGACTGTGGAGCAGCAATTTTTAACTTTAAACCACATTTTTTTAGCATAGCTCTATATTTTTCCATAATTTCTCTGGAAATAGCAGCTGCCATAAGGTCTATTTTTTTTACCATAGTACCATTTTCTTCTTCTTCTATAATGTCCATAACTGCATAATCATAAATATATTTATCTTTTTCTGTTCCAGTAAAATCATGAAACTCAAATGGCAAATTAAACTTTAGTTGACTAATTGTCATATATGGCATAATAAATCTTCTTGCATATGCAATTTCTTCTGGAAGAACTAATGCCACATTTTTACAAGTAATATTATGCTTTTTTATTGTTTGCTTTATAAATACTGCTAATTTATCCCATTCAACAATAACTTCATTTTCTACTAAATGACTTGGTAACTTTTCTGATACAATTTTTTTAATTTTATCATCTATACACACAGCAAGTTTAAGTTCTGAACTTCCTATTTCCATTCCTAAATAAGTTTTCTTCATTTTCATATGCTATTCCTCATTTCTGTTACATTCTATAATAATAGTTCTAATAAAATAAGCCTATGTACCAAGATACAATATGGTTCCCCCATAATAAGGATATAATTGCTCCAATGGAAATTGCAGGACCAAAAGGAATTTTATTATTTCGTAAGATAATAACAAAGAAAATCCCTACAAAACAAGATATAATTAAGTGAAATAATCCAAGAATTGGTCCCATATAAAGGCCAAGCATGAAAAATAATTTAATATCTCCTCCACCCATACTTTCTTTTTTTAATACAAAATCCATAAAAAGGGAGAGTAGTAAAATGCTTCCTCCAATGGAAAAGCCTCCAGATAAACCAGAGATAAGCTGTTCTTTTATTGGAGTATCTATAAAAGGAATCGTAGCTATCCATACAACAATTCCTGCTACAATAAAGCGATTTGGTATTTCATAAATATCAAAATCTACTAAGGATAAACCTAATAAAATGCAGCTTAGCATTAAATATCTAAGTGTTAAAAAGCTAATATCATATTGAAATGTAAAAAGCATAAATACTACTGCTAATATTAATTCTGTTACCATATATCTAGGTGAATATTTTTCTTTGCAATATCTACATCTTCCTTTTGATAAGATATAACTAAAAATAGGGATTAAATCAAGAACACCTAACATATGACCACATGTTGTGCAATGACTTCTCCCCTTTAATATGCTTTCTTTATTTACAATACGCCATGCCATACAGTTAATAAAACTTCCAAATACACTTCCAAATACTGCTGATACAACTAAAATATAAATCGTTATAAACATATCATTATATACCATATTACTTCTCACTTCCTCATTTGAATCTTTCTTAACTACCTATTATATAGTATAACTCATATCATAGCCTTATGTCATTACCAAAATTTTGTCTGTAATGGATAGGTAATTAAGAAAACTACAAATTAGGTTTGTAGTAAGTGTTTAATTATAAGGTAGAAAAGACCGTACCAAACGGTCTTTTCTACCTTAGTACTAGCTATTTTATTCCCAAGCTACATCAACTGTACCATCAGTATTTATTGTAACTTTAATAACATCACCATCAACTTTTCCATAAGCTTCTGGTGCATCGTCTACTAGCTTACCATTTTCAGCATCGTAGTACTTTTCAGTTTGAGATGTAATTGTACCCATAGTTAATGCTTCTGCTACTGCTACTGCCTTTGCAGCTCTTAGGTTTGCATCATCAGTTGCTTCCTTTGATTTATTTAACTGATTGGATAGAATTGGCATAGAAATTGCTACTAAAATACCAATAATAGCTACTACAATTAATAATTCTGCTAATGTAAAACCTTTTTTACCATTTACTTTTTTCTTTAACATAACACATATTCCTTTCTTTTATAAAAATGTTGTTTGGTTGCCATTTATTCTAAATTAGAATAAATGTATCTATATAAAAGCAATCTAGCCTCGTATTGATATTACATTAAGTCATACATTGTAAACATTGGAAGGTAAATTGAAATAATAATAAAACCGGCAAATAATGCCATGAACACTAGAATTGCAGGCTCTAACTTTTGTATCGCCTTTTGAGTGGCATATTCTGCTTCATTATCATAATATGCACCGAT
>CALWGN010000121.1 GCA_944380055.1 uncultured Lachnospiraceae bacterium | reverse complement strand
TTAAGCTATAAGTGGTAATTATAAAAATTTATAATATAAACTAAAAATGTTAGGAGGTATTTACTATGAAATTAAAAAAATGTATTACATTAGGAATTGGAATGATAGCAGGAATTAGTTTATTATTAACAGGTATTGGATGTGGCACAAGAAGTACATCTAATTCCACAGATATAATTACAGAAGAAAAAGCAAAATCTATTATGCTAGAAAAAGTACCTGAAGCAACTATTGTTAAATTTTCTTATGAAAAAGATGATATTACACCAAAATACGAGGGAACATTAATAAAAGATAATTATGAGTATGATATTGAGATAAATGCAAAAACAGGTGAAATTACACAATTCGAAGAAGAAAAAAGTATTACAAATGGTAGTACCGTTGGTAGTAGTGTGGCAAGTAATGAGACAACTAATAATGCTAATGAAATAAATAATGAGGTAACTAATAGTTCCAATACAACAAGCAATGGAGCAAACAATAGTACTAATAATGGAGTTAATGCAGACAATAATAATTCTATTATTACAGAAGAGGAAGCAAAAAATATTATGTTATCCAAAGTTCCAAATGGTAATATCGTGGAGTTTTCTTACGATATTGATGATCGAAGAGAAAGCTATGAAGGAACATTAATAAAAGATAATGTAAAGTATGAATTAGATGTAGATGCAAAAACAGGGGAAATTATAAAATTTGAGCAGGAAGCAATCAGAAATTCCAATAACGAAGGTAATTCCAATACACAAAACCCATCTATTTCACAAGGTAATGCTAATACAAGTTCATATATTGGTGAAGAGAAAGCAAAATCCATTATGCTAGAAAAAGTACCTGGTGCAACCTTTGTTCAATTTTATTTGGACAATGATGAAACACCAGAATATGAAGGTGAATTAATAAAGGATAATATTGAATATGAAATTTCAGTAGATGCAAAAACAGGTCAGATTATTGATTTTAGCCAAGAGCCTGTTGGAAGATAGTATTTGCAAAGGCTTATAAGATGACGTTCGTCTATGGACTCAATAAAAATAATATAAAAGTGGTGTGTCTTATGATAAAAGTTATAAGGCACATCTCTTTTTTTATGATATAGGAAAGTTCTAATTTTCCTATATTATAAAAATCTTTAGGAGGATGCATACGAACAGCTGCTATTTAAGTTTTCAAAATAAAATACAAAATAGGGAAAATTATGATATAATAAGCATAATGAGCCAAGCGCGAAGCATTTGGCGAATGTGACAAGATCATGAACTATGTTCATGATATAATGAATGCAAAGCATTCCTATTAGAAGAACCTGTGGTTCTTAGTTATGTGCAAAAAACGTGCACGAAAATTATGATATAATGAATGTTAACACAAACTCTTGATATAGTGATAATATATAATAGGAAAGGACAGGATGAGTAAATGTTTTATGAAATAAAGACGGACAGACTGGTGTTGAGACCTTTGGACATATCTGATTTAGAAACGGTACATACCTATGCTTCTGATGAAGAAAATACTACATATATGTTTCGGTTGCCAAATTATACAATAGAAGAAACAGCGCAGTTTTTAACTGATACTACAAAGGAATGGAAAAAAGATAACCCAGACTTTTATGAATTTGCTATTGTTCTTAATGGATTGCAAATAGGTGCAATTTCTATTTATTTAGATGATACAAGAAAAGTTGGTGAGCTTGGATGGATAATAAATAAGAAATATTGGAAAAAGGGGATTGCAACAGAAGCTGCTTTTGCTATCAAAGATTTTGCTATAAATACATTGAAAGTTACCAAGATAATTGCAAATTGTGATTATAGAAATGTTGGCTCGTATAGCCTTATGAAAAAAATAGGTCTGAAACTTGAAAATGATAATGGAGTAAGGACATACACTAAAAATAATGAAACGGCAAAAGAATTAACGTATTCACTTGTTGTAGGAGATTTTTAAAATAGAGAAAAATATATCGGAGGCACTATTTATGATTAAAGCAATTTTATGGGATATTGATGGAACGCTTTTGAATTTTGAAAAGGCAGAATCCTATGCTCTTAAAAAATGTTTTTCTACATTTAGCATAGGAAAATGCACAGATGAAATGGTAGAAAGATATGCAAATATTAATAAAAAATACTGGGAAAAGTTAGAGTCAGGAACTATGACAAAAAACGAAATTCTTCATAGAAGATTTCAGGAGTTTTTCCAAAGAGAAGGTATTAATTTTACAAATGTTGATGGCTTTAATAAAGAATATCAAGTATGTTTAGGAGACAATGTATTTTTTAATGACAATGGATTAGAGTTGGTAACTAGACTAAAAGGAAAAGTAAAGCAGTATGCAGTAACTAATGGTACCTATGTAGCACAAAAAAGAAAATTAGAAAAGTCAGGATTAAATAAGATTTTTGATGATGTTTTTATTTCTGATTTAATAGGTGTAGAAAAGCCAAATATAGAATTCTTTCAATATGTATGGGAACATATTGGAAAGTATAACAAAGACGAAATTGTTATTGTCGGAGATTCTTTATCTAGTGATATGCAAGGTGGGAATAATGCCAATATTTTGTGTTGTTGGTATAATCCCAATCATGAGAAAAATACAAAAAATATAAGAATTGATATGGAAATTGATGATTTAAAACAGATAGAAAAATTATTAGTATAACCACTGGTAATGTAACAATTACTGACCAAATTGAGAAGTAAAATAGTTTTCTAGGAACGTAGTTATGAAAAATAAAAAAGAATATTTGGAGTATAAGATAAAACAAATTCCAGAATTACCTGGTGTGTATAAAATGTTAGATAGAAAAGGAAACATTATTTATATTGGAAAAAGTAAGTGCTTAAAGAAATGTGTGGCAACTTATTTTGTAAATAACCCTAAGTGGGAAAAAGCAAAAAAGATGGTACCACTTATCTATGACATTGAGTATATCATTACAGATACTCATTTAGAGGCAATGTTATTAGAATGTAAACTGATAAAAGAAATAAAACCACATTTTAATGTTCAAATGAAAAATGATGAAAGATATGTATATATAAAAATAGAAGACAATCATAAGAAACTACCCCCTATCTATTGTATATAATAGAGAAGAAAATTCATTTGGTCCATTTCGTAGTAGAGGTAGGGTGGAAGATATGATAGAAATGATGAAAAACTTATATCCGTTAGAAAACCTTGGAGGTAAGTATAAATACAAGTATCATATTTTTCCAGAACAAATGTCAGAGATAAAATTTTTAAATAATAGAACTATTTTACTAGAACTATTTTCAAATCCTATTCTTATTATTGAATTTATCAAAGAATTAGAAGAAAATATGTTAGAAGAAGCTAAAAATGAGCGTTTTGAAATGGCATCAAAGTATCGAGATTTAATAGTAAGCTTTCAACATTTAAAAAGTGGGATAATAAATTATGAGCAATGGAAAGAGAAAGAAATAATATACACCATTCCAGTCAATGATTATTATAAAAATTTTTAT
>CALWGN010000120.1 GCA_944380055.1 uncultured Lachnospiraceae bacterium | reverse complement strand
TTCTCCCCTTCTCTGACAATTCAAGATCATGGTTGTTCTCAGTAAATATATATCCTGTCGTAATTAAATGTTTAACAGCAAAATTAAATCTATAAATGAATGGTTGATATTCTTTTCCTGTTTTTTTTACTTTTTTATTTCATCGACTTGCTCTTCTGAAATCACATCTTAGTGATCACGAATCTCTCGCCTAACTTCTTTTCGTGTCACTCTCCCTCAAGCTCTTGCATTGCTTTTAAGACTTCAATCATGATTAAATTTTCAAATTCTATCATTTTATTCTTAGGCACTACCTCTCCCATCCCTTTTATGATAACTATATTCGCTTATTTTACAGCTCGCTCCAACACCGTTACACTCTCAACATGGCTCGATTGTTCAACGAAAAACATACTCACCCCTATTGTACAAAGGAATGGTGAAACACACTTTTTTCCTTGAAATCTAGAGTTCCAAGACTGTGACAACACTGAATTGCTCTATAATTTGTATAGGCAAATTAGTAGTTATTCTATTTCTTCGATATATTCTCTGAAAATATCCAGCATGAAATCTGCACTTGCCGGAGTGTAATTGGGGGATTGTGCCATAACTGCATAATCAAAGTTTCCGTCAAATTTCACATCCTCAATCGTTGGAATTATTAACAGTTCCACTTCTGGATCTTTTATTGCACCCTCGAGATATTTTTCCTTATATGCGTCAGACGAATCATAATCAGGCATTTCCATTGTTTTATTATACTTTAACTGTATATAATTTTTTACAGGCTCATCCCAAATGTACTCTTCATGAAAATCTTTTAACGTACCAAGCACATAATCGTTCTTGTTACCATGAGGATTTGCACAATATGTGATAGATGAAACCATTTTATAGGCAACTGCCCAAAGTAAATAGTCACCTATACTAATTCTTTTTATTTTGTCGCAAAACTTATACTCGCTTATTTTTCTTCTTGAATCAATCGGAAGTGTAAGAAACTTACTTTGCAAAAAACTCCATGATGCGTCACCCAAGCCTAAATCAGCATGAGAATCAATATGAACAACATCAAAGGGATCTGAAAGCTTTTTGCCATTAATAAGTTCTTCCCAGAAGAACAGTGCTTCATTATGCCCACTCACAATTTTTCCCGATATTTTGTGTGTTTTTGATAATCCTAAATTATGCTCTAAGAATTGTCGAACTTCTTTTACAGACCATACTGAATTGCCATAATCCTCTTCAGCAAGTCTTTCCTTACAAGAAAATGGTTTGTGAGCTATTTCAGTCATGAAATAATCCATATCCAAATCCAGCACTCGCATATCAACACCTCCTACAAATTAAATAACTTCCCAAAAATTTCTATTATTTTTGCAATAACAATGACTTTGAAACAAAATCAACCAATACTACTTTAAAATCTGCTGCCAAGATAGTATTTGGCATCGTATAGGTCGGTGATAGATTCCTGTATATAGAATAATTGTATGCAGACTTTCAAAAGGTACAGCCAATAATAGTTTCAATATCAGCAAAGTTCAATGTCAGTTCGGTCTTTCCACAGTTTTCAAGATACTTTTTCAACTTTGAAAACTTATCTTTCTATCGTGGTTCTTCGTCCATTTCTCCAACTTGCACAAAAGTATTGCTGAGTTCATAGCATTTATCAATCATCAAAGCAAAATACTCTTCTCGCTTTGATGGATTGAACACGTCTGCTTTACGCTTATAAATAATTCGTTTTGCTTAGCTACCTTCACAGCTAGAATACCAATCCAGATTATCACCAAAGACTTCTTCAATTTTACTTTTCTTGCTTTCAAGTCTTTCAAATATTTCTTTATCATACGTATAAATCAACAAGAAAAAATATTTACTCCGGGTTACGGTATAGGACAGATGATAGTAGGCACCGTTCACTACACCAAGAAAATTTACAATTTCATTTTTTCTCTTCTTTGATAATATTCCAAAGTTCATCTTTATCTATCCCCCAAAAAAATCAAGGTTCCTCTTTGATGGAGTTAGATTATTATTTTCAAAACGAGCATAATACATGGGCGTAACACTCATAAATTCAGCAGTTTGCTTTTTGGTTAGTCGCCTTTCATTTCGTTTTACAGTGAGCATTATACTTATCTTTGATTTTATCTTACCTTACCGCCTTATTCAAAGGATTTATATATTCAACCTGAAGTCAATAGTTTTGTATTCTCAATTTCTATTCTACTCTTATTTTCCATCTCATTAAACATAGAAATCCGAAGACCTGGATTTACGTCCAAATTTTCGAAGAAATCTTATTTTTCAAGTATTTTCACACTTTTATTTATGTACTTTAGTCAAAAAATACTACATTCTCAACATGTGTCGTCTGCCTTATTCTAATCACACATTGCCTCAAATGCTGAAATAGTGCGTCTTGTTGCTGTTTTTTTTAAATGAATTTTTACAGCAATCTAACTAAGATGAGTGCTGGTTTATCATATCGAAATTTGGACAATTTCATTACCTCCACCATTTCATCAACTAATAGAAATTCAATGAGAGCTACTATATTATAGCGTACTTGCTTGGTACCTATTGAGTGCGCTATAACAATTATCTAAGAGACCTATGCTATAATTTAGTTATTAAATACTACAAGGAGTGAAATAGCAATGAGCAAATATAATATAATCAGTAAGTGGAACAGAGCCTCTGAACTCTTTCGTACTCAGCAATTTATCCTTAATTTTGCTAAAGAAGATGACCTAGCCAAAATTGAAGAGGTCATCAAGAAGCGTCGAGAAGAACTAGCTAAAAAGCAGTCTAGGAAGTAGTCCAAATAACTAACGCTGACTAATATTCATCTTCTACGTAATACTAAAAGCTTGGCTCGTTAACTTTAGTAGGTTGCGGACTATTTTTAATGAAACATTGCTTTTAAAGTGGCTTGTTTTTTAGTACATCAGTATTTTACCATCAATGATTGTTAGTAACAAAATTTCCAGAAATATTAGCGTAAAAATCTGCTGCTTGGGGACAACGAAAGCTTGAAGATATTTTTAAATCTATTTCAGACAAAGGATATCCTCAATTATCTTTTATTTCAACATCTTGGAAAATTGGTATGTTTTTTAGAACAGAAAGTGGTTATGATATTCTACACAATAAGAAAAACGAAGTAAGTTATATGCGAGTAAAACCCGGGGACTTTGTAATTTATCTAAGATCATTTCAAGATTATTTTGCTGCTTCAGAACTTGAAGGAATAACTTCCCCAGCATATACCGTTATTCATTTTGTTGATGATAACCAAGATTTATATTTTTGGAAGTATATATTTACATCCCTAAAATTTGTAAACAGTCTTGTAAAAGTTGCTTACGAAATTCGCAATAATAAAAGTATCAGTTATTCTGATTTTAAGAATTTAAAATGGTGCTTACTTAATAGAAGAGAACAAAAGTAGATATAGACCTTCTTCACGCAACTTGATTCCCTCATCACCCTTCTAAAAAACCTATACTGTAGCGCGTCAAGCTCTCCAATCTGAAGAATATTCAAACCTTCTTCTTTAATAAAAAAATGGACTGCCTCTTGATAGAAAAAAATCACCATCTTCAAAAGCAAAATTGAATTTACTTTCAAAGATGGTGAAATGATTAGAGTTAACAAATGAAATTAGAGTATTTGGCACTCAGCTATTTTACTGTATGCTATTTTAGAATTAATAAATCTTATCTAAGTTAAGCTTTGTTAAAATGTGCAATCTGCTCTTTAAATGCCTGACCTGTTACTGAATCATGGTCTTTCATACTTTTTTCCGGAATACCAGAATAACAAACCTGTCCGCCATACTTTCCGGCTTCTGGTCCCATGTCAATTAACCAATCTGCCTGGCTAAGAAGCGACAGATTATGTTCAATCACAATCAATGATAATGAAAACAGGAAAAATCACAACGAAACTGAGCAACGCAGTCCCGGTTTGCCTTGAGGTAAACTGCAAGGAATCCAAGCGGTATAAAAACATTGCGCTACTGAAGATATTCCTAAAAATCCATCCAGCGAAATACTTTCAAATTGTTAAGAAGTCCCTATTGTTTATGGGACTCATTTTTCAGATATGAAAAATAGTAACTACCAAATTAAATATTTTCGTAATAAGCCTTCTTGACCATCATCTTTTATCTTCTTTACCACATAGTTCAGCCATTCATCTGGTGTTAGCACCTCTCCAGCATAGGGAATTTTTCTCCATTGTTCTCTCTTGACTGGATTTTCATCATTCCAGTCCTTTTCAATTCTATCGGAGATTATTGCCCGCATTTTCTCAACTGAAATGTCTTTCTCCCGTGCCATCCTTTCAAAAATATGCTCCTGCATTATCCTACCTCCAGTCTTTTGTGAATAGCATTTCCATCATCTACAATACTATAACTGCATAAGTCCCTTTTGGGAAATATAATAGCTACCGATTGTAACTACCACCATTCTGGGACTTAGAATAGATACAGATAGGTAGGTGATGATATGGATACGCAGAAACGAATCAGAGAACTGATGGAGGAACGGAACTGGACAGATTACCGTCTGGCGAAGGAAGCCAATCTCTCCCATTCCACCGTTTCAAATATGTTCAACAGAAATAACGCACCCACGCTGCCAACACTGGAGGCAGTATGTAGGGCGTTTGGTATCACTCTGGCTCAGTTTCTTTGCCGAGGGCGAAGAAGCGCAGTCGACTAAAGATCAGCAGAAACTCTTTTCAAAATGGAGTACCCTGATAGATAGGCAAAAGCAAGTCTTTCTTGATTTGATGGATGCTATTTAAAGCACATCGCTCCCACACTGAGAAAGATGTGCTTTTCTTTTTACCTTTATCCATGCTGTCAACTCCACATACCATTTATTCAACCTATCAACTCAACACCTCCAATATCAAAATCAACCACTCAACTCTCCGCCATTTTTCACAGTAGACCAGTTCCCACTTACCCGTAAAACGAAAAAATCCGGGAACCGGAACCTGTCCTCTGACAAGTCCCGACTCCCGGAAATCCCTTGTTTTCTACACTTTTTTGCTATCCTATTCTTTGAATTTTGACATCAATACTACCGTCTCCACATGTAATAGTTAGGCTATAACCAGACAAGTCCCCTATCGCTGAGCCCCTAATTTTTCGGGGTTTTATAACCATTCTATCTTCTCAACCTTGCGTGCTTTTGATTAGGCTATTTCATTATTTCAGCTTTTCCTCTATTAACTCAAGCGTACGCTGTCCATTTTTTTCTTTATCAAAACTTTCTACAACAGTCTTCATTGTTTCCGCACTCCAAAATATCTTAAGTTTCTCTTTTGCACGGGTTATTGCCGTGTAAAAAATAGAATGCGATATTTTTTCTGCATTATAAGAAGGAATAATTATTTTTACAGAGTTATACTCTAAACCCTGCGCCTTATGAATAGAAACGGCATATGCAATTTGAAAAGGAATAATTGTCTTGATTCGTTCTTCCTCTGCTGCCAATTCGTCATCATTGGCGATTACTTCTAAGCGTATCCTTGTTCCAAAATCTATCACGTCAACAAATTCAAAACTTTCATTTCTGCATTGTCGCTCTGTTAAAATAGTGTCTATATCAAGCGTAAATAATATAGTCGAATCTCTTTTCGAGATGTCTACAATTCTTCCCTTTAAATTGTTATACAATAAGGAAGAACGCTTGGTGTCAAGAAAAATCACAGGATCTCCGGCCTTAAATGTCCACTCAGCCCATGTATATACTTGGCTTTTAGTATTGGCATTTTGAAAATAAAGATTCATGTTATTTAAACCAAATTTACCATCATAGTTTAAACATAGTACAATTTCATCTTCGTCCTGAGGCACGAATATTTCTTCCCCTATATCAGCTGAAAATGGTCCATCTATTGCAAGCTTTTCAGTAATAATAGGTTGAATTTTTCTAACTTCATCCCATAAACCCTTTAACTCTTTTTTATCAGTTCTCCAAGTATTTAAAAGTTCAACATTGGCACCATCAGTTTTAATAATATCCTTGGCATAATAAAACCAGTTGCTGAAATCAATGGACTCAATTTGATAAATATCTCCTGCCAGAACAAGCAACGTATTTTCATCAATTTTTTCAAGTAACATCTTCATTGTTCTATTGTCTATAGTACTACATTCATCAACAAAAACTATATCATAGTCTGTAAGTGTCTCATTCTTTGTAAAACTATCAATACTTATAAAATCATGATCAAGTCCTGGATTTTCTATACGTCTTTTCAAATTCTGCAAAGCAGTATGTGTTTTCGTAAGAAAAAGTTTCTTTGATTGATTCATCATATTTGAAATATAATTGATCAATGTGGTCTTTCCAGTGCCAGCCGCTCCATAAATAAGCATTACTTGAGAATTTACAAATAATTTTTGCAGGACAACCTTTTTTAATGGATCTTCGAAATTTATATTACATTGCCTAAGATATTGCAGATTGGCCTCCTTTTTCCCTCTATTACTCATTTTTGAATACTTTAACAATTTATCAAGTATAAATATAGTTGTAGTTTCGTAAGAATCAATGGATAACAAGCCATTTTCTTCATTTATCATAAAACCGTTACTGCATTCCCACTGATCCAGACTGGAATTGTACTTTTTTATTTCTTCCCGGCTTGCTACCGAATCAATATCAAAATACAACTCCCCTGTTTCACGTATCATACGTTCAATCGTTAAGTAAGGACGTACTGTATTAAACTCCTCAGAACCATTTGTTATTTCAGGGATATCCTTTATATTACCCTTACTGGTTTTCCTTCCAGCTAAATTTGAAATAAAGGGTTTTTTCTCAAATGGATAACATCTACTTGTAATATAAAGGTCATCAGTAAGGTATTTTCTATCAAATGCACTAGGCAATACAGATTCTAATATTTCTTCACGGAGGTTTAATAATATGTATCGTATGGTATGCTTTCCTTGTTTGTGTGAAGATAATGCATAATCCTTTCTTAGTTTAATAAAAACTTCCTTAAAAGTATTAGTCTTTGTTTCTCCATAGATTCGATTCAAGGTGTTTTGAAAGTTACATTCATTTAAGTTGATCAAGCCAAACAAATTCATGCCTGTCCCAGTGAGAAAATTCATTAATGAGTTATACTCGCCATAATTCTTATTTAATTTAATATCAATTTTTAAAATTTTCCCTAACTTATTCAAACATGAAGGGTCAATTGATACCTTCCAATTCGTTATAACTTTAATTTTACTTTTTGCACCCAAAAGTTTAATTTCTGCATCGGAGTACGCAATTTGAATTGAATAATTAGTCGATATGTTCTGCTTGCTATATACAGTTATACGATTAAATTTTGTTGCATACAATCCAGCAAGTTGTAATGTAATCTCAAAATATCTTTCCCCCTTAACAAAGAAAGGTGTCTTTTTTTGAATATAATATCTGGAAGTTCTAACTGCTTTAGGTGATAAATCAATCGCACAAATACTTGACGCTACCATTTCATAATATTTTACATCAATAGTATCCGTATTCAAAGGAAACATTTCCAGGTTTTTCAATACAGCAATATTGAAATTAGTTTTTAAGAATCTTCTAATTTCCCAAAGATAGTTGTAGTATTTCAGCATCAACCTTTCTGATTGACCTTCTTCTGGAATTCTTGAACCGATATATTTGAGACCTTTCAAAAAGTTACTCAAATATTTAGTTTCAATATTAAATTGGGACAACTCCCATGCCAATCTTTCATTGACATTCGTATATCCCAAATTTATTGCATTTAAAACTAAAACAGCATAACACAAATCATATAATCCGTTCACAATTCTTCTTGATATATAGTCACGAGATTTGTAACCTTCACCAATTCTATCAATCTCTAGTGTTATATCCTCACATCTGGTTTCAATAATTTTTACAGCATCCTCTTTTCTGAGATTATCCTTATCTAATTTACTCAGGAACAAATGAATATCGATAATCTTTTGAAGTTTATGACAGAACATATTAACGCTTTCATCTGTATCTTCTATCTCATCTTCAGAACTGAGTTTAATTGTCGTACTATTTTTTCCAAAGTCTATAGATTGGATAAAGCTAGGGGACAGATATTTCCAGAAAACACGTTTCTTACCTCTGACATCCGGATTTAAAACAATAAATAAAATTCCCGGATCTGCAGTTACATCACTAGCTATAAAAGCCGGAAATGCTAAGCTTGTTAAACTATACGAAATAATACCATCAACTTCTTTATAATTATGTGTACCTTTTATCTGAACTATAAAATTCTGTTCTGGACATCTAGATATTTCAGGTTCCGAAACAAACTCAAATGTACCATCATGATTTGGCCACTTATCATCACAAGAGAAATTTGTATTAATTTTTCCATCTGAAGTCAGAAATGTTTCTAAAGTTGAAACTGCTGCACGATCTTCAGCTGAACGTTCAGAATGTGTCGAAATATGACGCCTATATAATTCACTACTACTTGATTGCAAAAAATCACCTCTTTTAGTTATTATTCTTCCGATTATATCTCCAAATGCTATTTGCTTTTGATTTTCTTTTTTGAACTATATTTCTCGTTTTTTCTCTGCCATCCATCCTCATCTTTTACTATATTACTTCTCCGTTTCTTTTCAATCTGCACGGCCTCAAAAACTTCTTTTGAAATTATCGCAGGATTATTATCCGAAGACAAATATTGAACCTCGCTTTTACCGGATTTCAGAAGCCTGATATCTCCGGTATATTTCTCATTACTAAGCATTGCATTAATTGTTCTTTTACACCACTTTTCTTTCTCAGTAGGCGAAAAAATTCTCCGTTTTTCTAATTCTTTGATGATTCCTATAACACTTTGACCTCTAAGATACAAATCAAATATCAGTTTAACATTTTCGGCTTTTTGTTCATCAATGACCAACTTGCCATCCCTATCATGTTTATATCCATAACACTTCCTGTCATAAAGTTTCGATATTCCAGATGCTGCTCTTTGCTTAATTCCCCATCTAATATTATCGCTTCTTGGTTCATTTTCTGCCTACGCCAGAGATTCAATAATCGAAATCATTAAGTTGCTATCCGTATTCGCAGTATCTAGTTCTTCCTGTTCAAATATCACACGAACACCTAGTGTTCTTAATTGTTTCAAGACATCCAAAATTTCTACAGTATCTCTTCCAAATCTGCTGATATTTTTTGTAATTACTATCTCAATCTTTCTCGAATTGCAATCTTCCAGCAAACGATTAAATTCTTTCCTTGATGAACCAGTCTTGCTGGTGGCAATATCCATATAAACATCTGCCAACACCCATTGTGGCATGGCAGCCGTCAATCTTGTCAAATGAGATATTTGAGCAGTCAGGCTTTGAATCTGCTCCGCTGAATTTGTACTTATACGACAGTAAATACCAACACGTTTTTCTCGTTTTAGCACCGGAGGTATCAAATGTAGTTTCAAGTTTCCTGCATATTTTATCATCCTCCCATCTGCCGCCTAATCACTATAAACCTACAATGAAAAATAGTAATTAGCCAATTCAACCATTCTGTCAACTCAACATACCCAATATCTATTTCGTCAACTCAACTCTCTGGACGGATATGTTCCCACGCATTGATTTTAAAGGAATTTTAGTAAATTCATCACATTCAAGCTTTATACTGCACTTCACAAAACTCCTTAATTTCAAGCTACTTCCACACTCTTATTTTGCAACCCTTGACATCAATACTACCGTCTCCACATGCGTTGTTTGTGGGAACTGATCTACTGGTTGAATAGGCTTTGTAACTTGATATCCTAGTTCCATGAATTCTTGAATATCACGTACTAGAGTTGCTGGATTACAACTTACATAAACGAC
>CALWGN010000119.1 GCA_944380055.1 uncultured Lachnospiraceae bacterium | reverse complement strand
AAGAAGGATATCAAGTGTCTATTTACACAAGAACAAAAGAAAAGGCAGAGGATATTATAAATGAAGGTGCTATATGGCATACCTCAGTAGCAAATTGTGTAAGAGGGGCTGAGGCTGTTATTACGATTGTTGGATTTCCAAAAGATGTAGAGGAAGTATATTTTGGAGAAAAGGGAATATTAGAAAATGTAAATGCAGGTACTTATGTTATTGATATGACAACTAATAGTCCAAAATTAGCAGAAAAAATATACGAAGAAGGTACCAAAAAAGGACTTCATGTATTAGATGCGCCAGTAACAGGTGGAGATATCGGGGCAAAAAATGGAACACTAACGATTATGGTTGGTGGAAAAGAAGAAGATTTTAATGCTTGCTATGAAATATTTAAGGCAATGGGACAAAATATTGTATATGAGGGAAAAGCTGGAAATGGTCAACACACAAAAATGGCAAATCAAATTGTAATTGCAGGTACACTAACAGCAGTATGTGAAGCAATGGTGTATGCAAAACATGCAGGGCTTGATGTAAAGCAAATGATGGATACAATTAAAACAGGTGTGGCAGGAAGCAAGCAATTAGAAGTTGTAGCACCTAAAATCTTAGATGAGAATTTTGAACCAGGATTTTTTATTAAGCACTTTATAAAAGATATGGGACTTGCAAAAGAGGAATCAGTAGAAAGAGGAGTGCATTTGCCAGTATTGGAACAAGTATTAGATATGTACAAGCAGTTAGAAGAAGAAGGAAAAGGTGAGTTAGGAACTCAGGCAATTATTAAATACTATGAATAAAGCTTTTTCTAATATTTATTAGTTTTATAATAACAAAGTGTTTCATAGCTACAATTTTTATTTTTGTAATTTAAAGAAAGCGTTCAGATTTTAGGCGAAAAAGAAATCTGAACGCTTATTTAGATTACAAATTTAAAATACGAACTTTTAATACTCCATCAATAGAGGTCAATGTATCAATCATGTCTTCTGGCACTTTATGGTCAACATCAAACATAGCATAGGCTAATTCTCCTCTTGCTTTTAAAATCATATCGCAAATATTTAAATTGCAAGCACCAAACACAGAAGTAAATGTACCAAGCATATTGGGTACATTTTTATGTAAAATACATACTCTAGATGGTTTGCTAAGAGGACCTAAACTACAATTAGGATAATTTACAGAGTTTACAATAGCACCAGTTTCTAAATAATCTTTTAGTTGTTTTACAGCCATAATAGCACAGTTATCCTCAGATTCTGTAGTGGAAGCACCTAAGTGTGGAAGTGTAATAACATTTTCCTTATGCAACAGGCCTGCAGTTGGAAAATCTGTTACATAAGTAGACAGTGTACCATTATTTAATGCTTCAACAATATCTTTTTCATTTACTAAACTATCACGAGAAAAATTAAGGAGTATTCCTCCTTTTTTCATATTAGAAAGCAAACCTTTATGAATCATTTCTTTTGTACTATCATTTAAAGGAACATGAATAGTAATATAATCGCACAGGCTAAATAATTCCTCTAGTGAATTAATAGGAGTAACATCTCTAGATAAGTTCCACGCATATTCTACAGGAATATCTGGATTATATCCATATACTTTCATACCTAAATCAATGGCAGCATTGGCTACACGATATCCAATGGCTCCAAGACCAATAACACCTAATGTTTTTCCAAGCAATTCCTTTCCAGAAAATTGTTTCTTTCCAGATTCTACTGTTTTTGATAACGTATGATCAAGAGTTAAACTTTTTACCCAGGCATTCCCTTCTAATAAATGTCTAGAGGCTAAAATCATACTTCCAATTACTAATTCCTTTACTCCATTTGCATTAGCACCAGGAGTATTAAAAACAACAATTCCTTTTTTTCCATATTCCTTACAAGGAATATTATTGACACCAGCACCAGCACGTGCAATAGCTAGTACATTAGAAGATAGTTGCATATTATGCATAGAAGCACTCCGAACTAAAATACTAGAATAAGTTTCTGGTTCAATATCAGAATACGTGTATTTTATAGGATCCAATTGATTTAACCCAACAGAAGAAATTTTGTTTAATAAATAAATATGTTCCATACAAACCCTCCTAATTATTTTTTTCAAAATCTTTCATAAAGGAAACAAGAGAAGCAACACCTTCCATTGGCATTGCATTATAAATAGATGCACGCATTCCTCCAACAGATCTATGTCCTTTTAAATTAACAAACCCTTGTTTTGTAGCTTCCTCAATAAATTTCTTATCTAAATCTTTATTTCCTGTTATAAATGGAACGTTCATAAGGGATCTAGAATCTTTACGAGCAGTACCAGTAAACAAGTTGCTTTCATCTAAGAAACTATATAAGATATTAGCTTTTTCTTCATTATATTGTTTGACTTTTTCTAATCCACCACGTTTTTTTAACCATTTAAATACTTTACCACAAATATAAATTCCGTAGGCAGGTGGAGTATTATAAAGAGAGTTTGCTTTTTCGTGAATATGATATTTCATCATAGTTGGAGTATATGGCAATACGTCCTCTGTAATTAAATCTTCACGAATAATAACAATAACAACACCAGCAGGCCCAACATTTTTTTGAACACCTCCATATACAATTCCATAGTTACTAATGTCCATTGGTTCAGATAAAAAACAAGAAGAAACATCAGCAACTAATGGTTTCCCTTTTGTATTTGGAAGTCTATGGAATTTTGTTCCATAAATCGTATTATTTTCGCAAATATATACATAATCAGCATCTTCACTAATTGGAAGATTACTACAATCTGGTATGTAAGAAAAGTTATCATCAGCACTAGATGCAATAGCATTGACTGTTCCATATGTTAGAGCTTCTTCATAGGCCTTTTTTGCCCATTGACCTGTGATAATATAGTCTGCTACTTTATGTTTCATTAGGTTCATAGGAATCATAGAAAATTGTAAAGAAGCACCGCCTTGTAGAAAAAGAATTTTATAATTATCAGGTATATTAAGAAGTTCTCTTAAATCATTTTGGGCAGTAGTAAGAATATCTTCAAACAAGGAGGAGCGATGGCTCATCTCCATAACTGACATACCACTTCCATTATAATCTAACATCTCAAAAGCAGCTTCTTCTAAGACCTCTTTTGGTAACATTGCTGGACCAGCAGAAAAGTTAAACACACGACTCATACAACATCCTCCTAAATTTTATTGTTTTGTATTATAAGAAATGTACTTAAGGCTATGTATTGGATAAATAATGTATTATTAACCATCATAGTAAAGAAAGAATAAGAATATGCATAAATTTTACATTAAAATATAAGTACTTTTCTATAGTAAAGAAATAAAGTTATAAAGCGTATTGTATGACAAAAATATATATTAGTCAATAGAAATTTAACAAAAATTAAAAAAACAATAGAGATAATACAAATATATTGGTATAGGACATAGAATAAACACATTTTTTTTGCAAAGTTTTCACAAATACTTTGTATATTGTTTAGTAAGAAAGAGAAAATTTGCAAATATAGTTTTGCTAAATTAAAGGAGGAAAAGTTTTGATTGAAGTAAAAGATTTAGTCAAAAAATATGGCAATCATATGGCTGTAAATCATTTAAGTTTTACAGTAGAAAAAGGGCAAATATACGGTTTTTTAGGACCTAATGGAGCTGGGAAATCCACAACAATGAATATTATGACAGGATATTTAGGTGCAACAAGTGGTGAAGTACTTATTAATGGACTCAATGTGTTAGAGGAACCAGAAAAAGCAAAAAAAAGTATAGGATATTTACCAGAAATTCCCCCACTATATACAGATATGACTGTATATGAATATTTATCATTTGTGGCAGAATTAAAGAAGATTCCCAAAAAAGAAAAAGAAGAATCAATAGAAAAAGTAATAGATATGGTAAAGTTAGAAGATGTTGAAGGGCGTCTTATCAAAAATTTATCAAAAGGATATAAACAACGTGTAGGGTTAGCACAAGCGATTCTTGGTTTTCCAGAAATTATTATTCTTGATGAACCAACGGTAGGATTAGACCCAAAGCAGATTATTGAAATTAGAGATTTAATAAAAAAGCTAGCAAAAGAGCACACTATTATTTTAAGTTCCCATATTTTATCTGAAGTTAGTGCAATATGCGATCATATTATGATTATTTCTCATGGAAAATTAGTAGCTAGCGATACACCAGAAAATTTGGAAAATCTTATGTCGGGACAAAATACATTACAGCTATCTATTAAAGGAGATAAAGAAAAGGTACAAAAAGTATTAAGAAGCATAAAAGGTGTTGGAGCATTAGAACTACTACCTACAGTGGAAGATGGTTGTGTAGAAATTAATGTGACAATAAGTGATAAAACAGATATAAGGGAAAATATTTTTTATGAATGTGCAAACAATAAGTTGCCAATTTATACAATGAAGCATAATAAGGTTTCTCTTGAAGACGTATTCTTAGAGCTAACAGAAAGCAAGCAAGATGCCAAAGAAGATAATGATATATTATTATCAGAAGGTCATATAGAAGAAAAGGAAGAAGTATCAGAGGTGTCTAAGGAGGAGAAGTTAGATGAAAGCAATTTATAAAAGAGAACTGAAATCTTATTTTGATAATGTAATAGGTTTCGTATTTATTGCAATTTTAGTTGCATTTACAGGAATTTATTTTCTTGCATATAACTTAGCAGGGGGATATCCTTATTTTTCCTATTCTTTAGGAAGCGTATTGTTTATTTTTATGTTAGCAATGCCAATTTTAACAATGAAAAGTTTTTCTGATGAAAGAAAACTAAAAACAGATCAATTACTATTAACATCACCAGTTAGTATTTCAAGTATTAT
Source organism: uncultured Lachnospiraceae bacterium (assembly GCA_944380055.1). GTDB lineage: Bacteria > Bacillota > Clostridia > Lachnospirales > Lachnospiraceae > Fimimorpha. Next base: position 3,531 of record CALWGN010000119.1, on the reverse strand, counting down.
TTTAGGAAAATATTTTGCAATGGTAACAGTATTTGCTGTGCCAGTTTGCATTAGTTTTTTATGCCCGATTATTATTAAGGCAAATGGAACTGCATTTTTAGTAGCAGACTTTTCTACTATTTTTGCATTTTTCTTATTAGGATGTGTATACATTGCCATTGGTATGTTTATTTCCTCTTTAACAGAAAGTCAGATTATATCAGCAGTAGGAACTTTTGGAATTTTATTAGTATTATACTTATGGCCAAGTTTAATTGAATTTTTACCAACAACTGCAAATGGAAATATTATAGGGTTTATTATACTTCTTACAGCATTAGTTTTTATTATATATTCTATAACAAAAAACTGGTTAATAAGTGCTGTATTAGAAGGAATTGGACTTGCTGCAATTTTAATTACTTATATCGTTAATAAGGATATTTTTGATAACGGATTGTCTAAATTGTTGTCAAATATTTCTTTAACAGCGCCATTTGAAACATTTGCTTATAATCAAATTTTTGATATAGGTGGAATTATTTACTATATTTCTATTATTGCTGCATTTTCATTTTTAACAATGCAATCCTTGCAAAAAAGACGTTGGAGCTAAAAAGCTCTATTAGAAAAAATAAAAAAGGTAGAAATGAGGGAAAAAATGAAAAAAATAAAAGAAATGTTTGGAAATAACCAATCAAAAAATGGTAGTTATACAGTAGTGACTTCTGCAATTGTAATTGCAATTGTTGTGTTTCTTAATTTGGTAGTAAGCAAATTACCAACAAACTTAACTCAAATTGATATGAGTAATACAAAAATTTATTCTATTGGAGATGTAAGTAAAGGTGTTCTTGATGGATTAAATAAAGACGTTGTAATTACTGTTGTTGCACAAGATGGAAATATAGATAGTAGAATCGAACAGTTTCTAGAAAATTATAGTAGTTTATCTTCTAAAATCAAGCTAGAGTATATAGATCCAGTGTTGCATCCAACAGCATTAAGTGAATATGATACAACAGAAAATACAATTGTAGTATCATGCGAGGATACAGGAAAAAGTAGAATTGTAAACATATCTGACATGATTCAATATGATGAAACTTACTATTATTATTATGGGCAAACAGTAGAAACTGCTTTTGATGGTGAAGGACAGATTACAAGTGCTATTGATTATGTGGTAAATGAAAATAGTAAAAAAGTATATGTGTTAGAAGGACATAATGAAGCAGACTTATCAGATTCTGTTATTGATTTAATTGATAAAGCAAATATGACAACAGAAGATTTAAATTTAATGACAAGTGAATCTATTCCAGATGATTGTAGTGTATTAATAGTAAATGCACCTACAAAAGATTTTGCAGATGATGAAAAAGAAAAGGTCTTAACTTATTTACAAAATGGAGGAAATGTGTTTATTCTTCAATCCGATGAAGAAGTAGACACACCAAATATCGATAGTATTTTAGTAGAATATGGCTTAACACCAGTAGATGGATATATTGCAGATTTAGATAGATACTATGGAACAAGTCAGTATAATATTTTACCAGTATTAAGTAGCTCAAATGAAATAACAAGTAGTATTGACTCTCGTAGTTATGTATTAGTAATAAATTCAAAAGGGTTAGAAAAAACAGAACCAGCAAGAGATACTATTACGGTAAGTTCCTTTATGGAAACAAGTTCTAATGGATATGCAGTTACTAATAGCGGGAAATCACAAGGAACTTATATATTAGGAGCTACTGCAACAGAAACAATTAGTGATGATGTAACTTCACAATTAACAGTTATATCTTCTGGCTCTATTATTAATGAACAAATTACAAGTGCTTTTACAAATGTAGAAAATCTAACTGTATTTATGAATGCACTAATAAATCCATTAGATGATGTAGAAAATATTTCTATTGAGGCAAAAAGTTTAGAATTACAGTATAATACAATTGTAAATGCTGGTATGTATAGTTCATTATTTATTTTCATTATTCCAATTGGGGCAGTTATATTAGGATTATTTATTTGGATTAGAAGAAAAAGAGCGTAAGAGAGGTAATCTATGAATAAAAAAACAAAAAATCTAATTATATTAGTTAGTTTATTGGTTGTAGCCATTGGTTCTTATGTTGGAATTACTATTTTTAATGAAAATCAAGAAGAAAAAGAAGCTAGTATTCAATCTATGGAAGAAGAAGCAAATAGGATTGTTATTACTGATATGGATAATGTAGTAGAAGTTTCATACAATAATGGAACAGATGAACTCTCTTTTATAAAAAATGATGATACTTGGTATTACAAAGAAGATGAAAATTTTCCATTGGAACAATCTTATGTAACAGAATTAGCAAATGCAGCAGGACAACTAAATGGAATTAGAAAGCTGGAAAATGGAGATGCATTAAGTGATTACGGTTTGGATACTCCAAGTGCTATTATTATATTAAAAGATGAGAATGGAAATGAAACAACACTAAATATTGGAAATAGTGTAAATGAGGATTACTATTTGTATGTCACAGGAGATGAATCTATTGTGTATACAGTATCTTCTACATTATTAAGCAAAATTGATTATAGCTTGTACGATTTAGTCCAATTAGAAGAAATTCCAACAATTTCAGCAAGCACTGTAGAATCAATTTCAATTGTAGAAGACAGTAAAGATATAGAGTTGAAAAAAACAATAGAAGTTGTACCGGTTGCTACAAGTGAAGAAGAAAGTTTGGAAGATACACAGACTACAGATGGTAGCACAGAAGATGTAGAGACAAACACAGAGGAAACTAGTACAGAAGCTGAAACAACAGAACAAACTGTATGGACAAAAATAGAAAATGGTGTATCAGAAGATGTTACTGATTCTACTTTTATTTCAAATATTACAAGCAATTTAAGCTCTCTTGCATTTGATAGTTGTATCAATTATAAAGGAACTATTGAGCAACTAGAAGCTTTTGGATTAAATAGTTTATCAAAGGAAATTAGAATTACTTATATGAATGAAGAGGTAGAAGAAAGCCTAGTATTACATATAGGAAATGTAGATGATAGTGGGGAATATTATTATGCTACTATGAACGACTCTACAGCTATTAATTTTATTGATAAAGATATTATTGATGTATTTTTTGATTTAGATAGTAACAGCAATAATGAAAAGTAAAAAAAATTGTTTACAAAAAAAGAAAAACATAGAATAATGAATAATCTCCTTTTCCTAGCACACAATAATACAGAAGTTATACAATATGTAAAGAGAAGGAGATTATTATTATGAACAAATGTAAAAAGATTTTGTTGGCACTTCTATTAGTTGGTGTTATGGTAGGAGGAACAGGCTGTGGTTGTACAATGCAAGATGGTGATGCAGGACAGGATAGTACAATGGAAAGTACAGACTTAAATGATACTACAACAGTTGAAACAACAAGAGAAAGAGACACAACAGAAGATTACAGAGAAACAACAATGGATAGAGAAACCAATGAGCATGTAACAGATGGAGTGTTAGAAGAAATAGGAAGTGAAATAGGAAAC